>NZ_JBVAYN010000003.1:0-197579 GCF_055420065.1 Massilimicrobiota sp. mt181 | reverse complement strand
ATGTGATAATATGGTATTATGATAGATATGGGTGATGGAAATGGAAAAAATATTAAAAATAAGAAAAGAATATGAACAGATTGTTTTATACAGACATGTGAATCCTGATTTAGATGCTTTTGGATCACAATTGGGAATGTATTGGACACTTAAAAAGTTATATCCACAAAAAAATATTGTTCTAGCAGGGAATATGGATAGTGACTTATTGAAATATTATGCGCCTTTTGAAATGGGGAAAATTCAAAAAGGGTATACTTTAGGAATTGTTTTAGATACAGCGAATCGTGAACGTATAGATGGGGATATATCTATTTGTGATACAATTTTTAAAATTGATCATCATATTGTGGTTGATTCCTATGGTGATGTCAATTTTGAAGATGATCAGGCTTCTTCATGTAGTGAAATTGTCACTTTACTGATGAAACGTGGTCATGTCGAAATTCCTCTTGAAGCAGCAAATGCTTTATATTTAGGTATTATTGGTGATAGTAATCGTTTCTTATACAGTTCGACTTCAAAAAGAACATTTGAAGCGGCTTCTTATTTATTGGAAATGGGTATTGATATTGAGAGTTTGTATCAGAAATTATATTTGCGTACAAAAAAAGATTTAGAAATTACAAAACATATTTATAATCATTTTCAGCAAGAGGATGGTATTGCCTGGTATTATTTGAGTGACGAAGATTTAAAGATATTAGAAATGAGTAGAGAACAGGGATCATCCTTTGTGAATACATTGGCTAATTTTGAAGAATTTAAAATTTGGATGGCAGTGACTCAAAATAGTAAGGATTATAATTATCGTGTGAGTATTCGTAGTCGTGGTATTGCCATTAATGAAGTGGCGGCTTTATTTCATGGTGGAGGTCATGCTTATGCTTCTGGCGCAACTTTACAATCTTTAGATGAATTAAAGGATCTTATTGAAAAATTAAAGGAGAAAATCAATGAATAATTTATTTGAAAATTTTTTTACAAAAATGACAGGCAATCAGCGCCCTTTTTCTAAACAACATCAGCCACAAAAATATGGAACTTTCAAAGCTTTATTAATTGTATTGATTGTATTTATTATTGTAGAATATTTTGTTTTGATTCCTATTAATTTAAGATCACCAGAATTTGTTTTCTTTTTCTGTATTTTACTGGTTATTTTTATTGGTTTAAGAAGTGTGTTTCAAGCTTCATTTGATAAAACCAATAAAATTATGAGTGGTCTTGTTGCATTGTTGCTAGCATATGTATTTTTAGGGCAATTAATCAGTTCACCTGTATTTTTTGCTTCAAGTTATCAAAAACAATTGAATGTTGATCGTGATGCAGATTTCTATAAAGATAATCCAAAAGTTAATTATCAGTCAATTCCTGTTGTTGATAAGGAAAGTGCTGAGCGTTTAGGTGATCGTAAAATGGGTGAAATCGTTGATTATGTATCACAATTTGAAGTTGATAATGATTATGTACAGATCAATTATCAGGATAAACCTTTTAGAGTCACAACTTTATCCTATAGTGATTTGATTAAATGGTTTACCAATCATGGAGAAGGTTTACCTGCCTATATACGTGTAGATATGGTAACTCAGGAAAGTGAAGTTGTGCGTCTGGATGAAGGCATGAAATATTCTCATTCTGATTTATTTTTCAGAAATATAGATCGTCATTTACGTCTTCATTATCCAACAAAGATGTTTGAAGCACCTTCTTTTGAAATTGACGATGATGGTCAGCCATATTGGGTTGCTCCAACTTATACTTATAAAATTGGTCTTTTTGGTGGTAAAGATATCACAGGTGCTGTCTTAGTGAATGCCATCACAGGAGAATGTCAGTATTATGATATTGGAGAAGTTCCATCATGGATTGATCGTGTCTACCCTTCAGAATTGCTTTTAGAACAATTAAACAACTGGGGAAAATATACACATGGTTTCTTTAATACTATATTCTCTCAAAAAGGTGTTTTAAAGCCAACCGATGGATACAACTATATTGCCTTAAATGATGATGTTTATCTTTATACAGGATTAACTTCTGTATCTAATGACGCTTCCAATGTTGGATTTGCTTTGATTAATATGCGTACAAAAGAAGCAAAGTATTATGGAATTAGTGGAGCTGAAGAGTATTCAGCCATGTCATCAGCGGAAGGGAAAGTTACAGATTTAAAATATACCGCAACTTTTCCAATTTTGATTAATGCTGGCGGACAACCAACATATTTCATGTCTTTAAAAGATAGTGCAGGACTTGTCAAAAAATATGCATTTGTGAGTGTAGAAAATTATCAGATTGTTTCGGTTGGAGATAGTGTAGCTGAAGCAGAAAAAGAATATTATCAATTGTTAGAAGAGAATGGAAAAGAAGATGTTGATTATGAAAGTCAAAAAGTAACGTCTCAAATTACAAGTGTTGAAGAAGTTGTTGTCAATGGAAATACACATTATTATTTCCAGATTCAAGATTCTGATCAAATTTTTATTGCTCCTATTTCTCTTAATGATGGGTTACCATTTTTAAAAGTAGGAGATGTTGTGACGATTGAATATGTCGATGAGGAATCTTCTTCACAGACAGTTTCTTCAATAAGCATTCAATGAGGAGAATAAAGATGGAAGAATTATTTCAACGTTTAAAATTGTATGAGCCTCTGTTTGGAAAGTGGAAAATTGATTTTATTGCGGTGCATTATACCGATATGGCGTGGGTCTATTTGAAGGATGATTATGGTCATGATGCATTGATGAAAGTGAAGACAATATGGTGTCAGGAAGAAGATGTTGAAAATGCTGTCTATGATTTGATGCTGAAATATGATGTTCAGGACTTTCCTGATTTAAGCCATTCTTCCTATCTAGAAGAAGAACACTATTATATTGAAGGGGAAAAGGCTACAGGTGTTGATATCTGCCTGCTATCAGCATATCCACTACAGGAAGATAATGAACGTCTTTTATCCGCTGATGAGATTTTTCAACTGGCACTACGCTATATGAATGGACAAGAGCAGATTCAGGATGAGTATCGTGCTTATCAGCTTTTTGAAAAAGCAGCTAGTCAATCCCATGCAAAAGCAATTTGTTCATTAGGATATATGAATGAAATTGGTTTAGCTGTTGCAGCCAATAAAGAAAAGGCAGTTGAATTGTATTTAGAGGCTGCTGATTTAGGAGATAGTCTTGCGGCATGTAATTATGCGTATTGCTGTTTGGAAGGTATTGGCTGTGAAACAAATCATCAGAAAGCTTTTGAATATTTTGAAAAAGCAGCCCAGGATTCTTATCCACGTGCCTTATATTATATGGGAGAATGCTATTGTTATGGTTATGGAACTTCAAAAGATGAAGTTAAGGCTATGACTTACTATAAACAGGCTGCTGATGTGGGTTTTACACAGGCTAAGTATAGCATTGGATATTGTTATGAATGTGGTTTAGGTGTTCCGCAAAATTTTGAGAAAGCTGCTTCATGGTATGAGGAAGCTGCTCAAGAAGGATTGGCTGTAGCTCAACTTCAAATAGGTTACTTTTATGAGGCAGGAGAAGGTGTAGAAGCGAACCCAGAGATGGCTGTTTACTGGTATCAGCAGGCTTCATCACAAAATTATGCACCAGCTCACTGTTATTTGGGGTATTGCTATGAGATGGGAATCGGTGTTGATGTAGATTTACAAAAAGCCAAAGATTTATATTTATTAAGTGCTAACTTAGGGTATCCTCGTGCCATGATGGCTTATAGTCATTTTGTGGAAGAAGAGAATTTACCATTGGCTTTAGAATTTTTAAAAAGAAGTGCAGATTTAGGTTATCCATATGCGATGAATAAGTATGCTTATTATCTGGAAAATGGAATCGGCGTTGATAAAAATGAATCATTAGCTTTTGAATATGTTCAAAAAGCTGCAGCAACACAGGAACCACAGGCTTTATGTACGCTTGGTTACTATTATGAAATGGGTATTGGTACAACAAAAGACGAAGACAAAGCTTTCTCATATTATCAGCAATCTGCTAAGGCCGGAAATTTAAGAGGATTAACCAATTTAGGATATTGTTATGAAGCAGGTATTGGAACAGAGTCAAATCCAGTGAAAGCTTTTGAGATTTATCAGCAGGCTGCGAAAAGTCAATATGATATTGCTCAATGTAATTTGGGTTATTGTTATGAAATGGGTATTGGTGTTGAAAAGGACCTGCAAAAAGCTAAAGAATTTTATGGTCTAGCTGTTGAACAAGGCAATTTAAGAGCTATGTGTAATTTAGCCTATTTATATGAGCAGGAACATGATTATACACAAGCAAGACAATTGTATGAACAAGCAGCTGAGTATCAGTATCCAAGAGCTCTTTGCTGTTTAGGATATTTCTATGATGAAGGTCTAGGAGTTCAAACAGACTTAAAAAAATCTTTTGACTATTATCAGCAGGCTGCCAATCTTCATGATGGTTCTGCCTTATGTACTTTAGGATATTATTATGAAAATGGTATCGGATGTGAAATGGATCAACAAAAGGCGGTCGAGTGTTATCAGAAATCATGGGAATGTGGTCATTTAAGAGGTTTAACGAATCTGGGATGCTGTTATGAAATGGGCATTGGTGTTGATGTGGATTTCAAGAAGGCTGTTTCTTGTTATCAGGAAGCTGCACAGAATGGTTTTGATGTTGCACAATGGCGTTTAGGCTATTGTTATGAAGAAGGTATTGGTGTTGAACAAGATTATCAGAAAGCTTTAGAATATTATCAGCAATCTGCATCGCAAAATAACACACGTGCTCTTTGCAGTTTAGGTTTGATGTATGAAGAGGGGCGAGGTGTTTTGGCGGATCCTCAAAAGGCTTTTGAATATTATCGTTTAGGAGCGCAATATCAAGATGAAGTGTGTCAATGTAATTTGGCTTTCTGCTATGAACAGGGAATAGGAATGAAGCAAGATTTTCAGCAGGCTAAACACTATTATGAATTGGCTGTTCAAAAGCATTATCCTCGTGCGATGTGCAACCTTGGTGTGCTTTATGAAATTGGTTTAGGCTGTGATAAAGATGAACATCAGGCATTTTTGCTTTATCAGCAGGCAGCCCAGCAACAATATTGGCCAGCAGTATGTAATGTAGCCTCTTGTTATGAAAATGGCATCGGTACAAAAATCAATCTTTCCTTAGCTTTTGAAAATTATTTTAATGCAGCCAACCATCATTGGGCGAGAGGTATGTATCATGTTGGACGTTTTTATGAAGATGGCATAGGAATTGAAGCAAATGCTGACAAAGCTGTGTCTTATTATGAACAGGCTGGAGAAAATGGTGTTGCGGATGGTTTTGTTGAACTTGGCAGAATGTATGAATGGGGAAAAGGTGTTAAACGATCTTATTCACAGGCTATTGCGTATTATCAAAAAGCAGTGGACATGCAATCTCCAAGGGGCTATTATGCATTAGGGAATATGTATAAAGAAGGCAAAGGATTGAAACAGGACTATGCTTTAGCCATTGACTGTTTTGAAAAAGCAGCAAGTATGAATCATGTTTCTTCTATTTATAATCTGGCTGTCTTATATGACTTTGAAGCGGGTGAAGCCTTTGTCGATAAACAAAAGGCGATTGCTTATTATCAGCAAGCGGTTGAATGTGGACATGCTGGAGCAATGAATAATTTAGGTGTCTGTTATAAAGAAGGAGATGGCGTTGATATTGATATGCCAAAAGCCTTTGAGCTATTTCTTCAGGCAGCTCAATTAGATAATCATCATGCCTATTTGAATCTAGCTAGAGCATATACGTATGGGCAAGGAACAGAAGTTTGTTTACAAGATGCTAAATTCTGGTGTCAAAAAGCACTTGAGACTCAAGTCGATGGTGCAAAGGAGTTAATGAAGGTGATTAAAAGAAAACTATTATTGCATCCTTTGAAACAGAAATAGGACAACACAAATGATTTGTGTTGTTTTATTTTTTGGTGAACAGGAATAAATATAGGAATTTATTTCTAATTATGATATAATATCACAATGAACTGAGGTGGAAAGATTATGAAATCAAAGATATTAATTGTGGATGATGAAGAACATATTAGAGAGTTAATTCGTTTTTATTTGGATAAAGAAGGATTTTCAGTTGCTCAGGCAGCAAGTGGAGAGGAAGCTTTAGAACTTTTAGAAAATGAATATATTGACTTGGCCATTGTGGATATTATGATGCCTGAAATGGATGGCTTTCAATTGGTTGAGGAAATGAAAGAATTTAAAGATATTCCAGTGATTATGTTAACAGCTAAATCACAATCTGCTGATAAATTGAGAGGTTTTTCACTTGGAATTGATGATTATGTCACAAAACCATTTGATCCAGATGAACTTTTAGCAAGAGTCAAAACGATCTTAAAAAGATATAGTATTAATAGTCAAAATATTGTGAAACTTCATGATGTGGTCTTTGATGGTGATAAATATGAAATCAGATATAAGGATCAAACCATTCATTTACCACTTAAACAATTTGAATTGGCTTTTGAATTAGCCAAAAATCCAAATCAGATTTTCACACGTGAACAATTGATTGAAAAGATTTGGGGAATGGATTATGATGGTTTTGATCGAACTGTCGATGTTCATATCAAACGTATCCGTGAAAATTTAGGTCATTTACCAGGGTTTAAAGTAGTGACTGTAAGAGGATTAGGATATAAGATAGAGGTTGAACCATGAAATCCATTTATGGAAAACTGATTTTGGGATTTCTTGTCAGTATCTTATTTAGCTTTTCAATAGCAGGATATTTTTCATTGCGTAAAAATGCAAGTGAATTAGGATTACTGGCAGTTGAAGAATTGGAAAATTCAACGGAGTTGATTGAGAATTTTATTCAAATGATTGATAGTGAAGATTTGGATAAAGTTTTATCGGGATATGCCAATACTTCAGAAGTTAGTTTTTATGTTGAAACTGATGGCCAGCAATCATTCTATGGACATACTGCACCTTATCAGTTGTCAGCACAACAAACACAAGAACTTCAAGATCATATAGGGGATAGTATGACTTTGCAGGATTCATCGATTCGTATTTATGCGAAATCATTTGAAGTGAATCAGCAGGAATATATTCTTTGTGTTCAAAAAGATATGAGTAAAAGAGAAATGGTTTTTTTGGATTCAGCAATGATGGCAGTATTTTGTATGCTGATTGCAGGAAGTATCACTTTTTTGGTTATTGCTGATATTATTGTCAAACCTATTTCTCGTCTTACGAAAGCAACTAATGAATTATCAAAAGGAAACTATCATGTTCGTGTTAATTATGCAGGAAATGATGAAATTGCTCGTTTAAATCGCAGTTTTAATCAGATGGCTCAACAATTGGCTAAACAGGATGAAACAAGACAACAATTTATTTCAGATGTCTCTCATGAGTTTCAGACACCATTAACTGCGATTCAAGGTTTTGCGACAATTTTAAAAAATGAAAAGTTAAATGATGAACAACGACAAAAATATGCTGATATTATTTTATTCCATAGTAAACGTTTATCAACACTTGCGAAAAATATGCTACAATTGACTTTGCTTGATGGGGAAGATGTGAAATTGGAAGTCAGTGAGTTTTCTTTGATTGAACAATTAAACCGTGTGATTGAAACTCAGGATAACTTTGCATTGAGTAAAAATATTGAAATTGAATTTGAAATACCTAAAAATGATATCCGTATTGAAGCTGATGAAGCTCGTTTAGAACAAGTGTGGATTAATCTGATTAATAATGCAATTAAATATACACATGATGATGGTGTTGTCATGATCAAAGTGAAGAGAACATCAAAAGAGGTTGAAGTCAGTATTGAAGATACAGGTGTTGGTATGAGTAAAGAGGCGATTTCACATATTTTTGAACGTTTTTATCGTCAGGATAAATCAAGAAGTGTAGAAGGAAATGGTTTAGGTTTATCTATTGTCAAAAGAATTGTTGATTTACATCAGGGACGTATTGATGTTGTTTCAAGAGAGGAAGGTGGCAGTCGTTTTACTGTGCATTTGCCTCAAAACAGGACATTTCATATTGGTGAAAAGCTTATAAAAAAAGAGAATCATTCTTAGAAAGGAATTTATCTATGTATTTAAAAAGAATAGAACTCCATGGTTTTAAATCATTTGCAGATAAATCGGTTATTGAATTTCAGTCAGGTATTACAGGGATTGTTGGACCTAATGGATGTGGAAAATCTAATATCAGTGATGCTGTCAGATGGGTGCTAGGTGAACAGTCAGTCAAATCATTAAGAGGTTCGAATATGGCTGATGTCATTTTTAATGGAAGTGAAGATCGAAAACCACAAAATGTGGCTGAGGTCACACTTGTTTTTGATAATGAAGATCGTTTTATCAATGTGGATTATAATGAAGTTGAAATTACCAGACGTTTATATAGACAAAATAATGAAGCTGAATATTTAATCAATAAAGAACCATGTCGTTTAAAGGATATTGTGGATTTGATTATGGATACTGGTTTAGGAAAAGATTCTCTTTCTATTATTTCTCAGGGTAATATTTCTTCTTTTGCTGATAGTAAGCCAGAAGAAAGACGAGGAATGTTTGAAGAAGCAGCAGGTGTTGCGAAATATAAGAAACGTAAATTAGAATCTATTCGTAAATTAGAAAGAACAAAGGATAATTTAGATCGTGTAGAAGATATTTGTTTGGAATTGGAAAAACAGATTGCACCTTTAAAAAGACAAAAAGAAAAAGCAGAAACATATTTGGATTTAAAAAAGCAACTACAATCTATAGAAGTCAGTGTTTTGGTAAGGGGAATTGAAGGATTATCAGATTCATTAAAAGAATTGAATCAATCATTAGATATGCTGGAAAAAGAGAAAGTGACGATTGATGGTCAAATTCTGATTAATGAACAACAAAATGAAAATTTAAAGAAAAAGATGTTTGATTTGGATCAGGAAGTCAATGGTTTACAGGGACAATTGCTGACAGCTATGAATAATGTCAGTCGACTTGAGACTCAAAAGGTAGAAATCGATGCCAATCGTAAACATATTTTAGAGACAACGGATAAAGAAAGCCTGCAATCTCGTATCGAACAGTTAAAAGCTATTTTACAGGATGCCATTAGTGAATATAATGATCGTGTCAATCGTTATAATGAAACCAAAGAAGAAAAATTGACATTGGAAGCAGCACAGGAACGTAATCGTTCACAGATGAATGAATTGAGACAAAATATTGAAAACTTAAATTTAAAATTACATAATGATCGCTCAAGACGAGAACAATTGGTGGATCTTGTAGAAAATAAATCTGGTTATAGTTATGGTGTGCGCTCTATTTTAAAGGCTAAAGATTCTATGAATGGAATTATTGGTGTTTTAGGAGATTTGTTGGAGGCACAAGTAAATTATGAAACAGCGCTATCAGTGGCATTAGGAGGTGCAGTTCAATTTATTGTGACTGCTAATGATGAAGATGCGAGAAATGCGATTCGTTTTTTAAGAAATAATAAATCAGGACGTGCGACGTTTTTACCAGTGACGGTTATGAAGGAAAGACATTTAAGAGAAGAGCATGAATTGGTTTGTCAGAATACACCCGGTTATTTAGGTGTGATGAGTGATTTTGTAACTTATCCAAAACAGATTCAAAATGTTGTCTTCAATCAACTGGGACAAGTGATTGTGGCTGATACATTAGAACATGCATCTGCATTATCGAAAGCGACTTTTTCTCGTTATAAGGTTGTAACGTTAGATGGTGAAATCATCAATGTTGGAGGATCATTGACAGGGGGTAGCTTTAAACAAAGCTCATCTGTTTTAACTAATAAAAGAGAACTGGAAGTTTTACAGGAACAGATTCGTCATGATGAAAAAGACATGACAATGAAAAAAGCCAAATTGAATGAGCTGGATAATTATGCCAGAGAAATCTCTCATAATCTTTTACAAAAGCAGATGTCTTTTGCAAAATTGGAGTTAGTTGTGACAAATAAGAAAAGTGAATTGCAGATTGCCAAAAGTGAGTATGAAAGTTTAACACATCAGAGTGTAGAACTTTCTGAAATGGAAAAGGGAACGCAGGACAATCAATTGCTTCAGGAATTGAATGAAGCCAAAAAATTAAGAGATCGTTTAACAGAAAGTATTCAGGCAAAACGAGAATTGCGTATGAGTTTTGTTAATGAAAATGATCAGTTAGAAGAAGCTTTAAAAGCAACGCGTTCTCATTTAAGACAAATTCAAAATGATTTGACGCAAAAACAGGTGGAGAAAGCAAAACAGGAATCAGAACTCTCTAACTATTTACAACGTCTGAATGAAGAATATAAAATGACTTATGAATTTGCGAGAGAAGAATATCATGCTGATATAGATATGCAAAAATCTAAAGAAGAGGTGCGCTTGTTAAGGCATCAGATTGAATCATTAGGGCATGTCAATTTACAGGCAATTGATGATTATCAGGAAGTTTCTTCGCGTTATGAAACTTTAAATCATCAGCGATTAGATTTAATCAATGCGCAAGATAGTATTTTAAAAGCTATTGATGAAATGGATGAAATTATGGTTTCTCGTTTTAGTGAAACATTTGAAAAGATTAATCATGAGTTTAATATCGTTTTTAGAAATCTTTTTGGTGGTGGAAAAGCGCAATTAAAATATAGTGATCCTGATAATATTTTAGAAACAGGTATCGATATAGATGTCCAACCGCCAGGTAAAGCTGTCCAGAATATCACATTGTTTTCTGGTGGAGAAAAGGCTTTAATTGCGATTTCGTGTTTATTTGCTATTTTACGTGTTAGACCTGTTCCTATGTGTATTCTTGATGAGGTGGAAGCAGCTTTGGATGTTGCGAATGTAGAACGTTTTGCAAAATATCTTCGTGAATTTTCAAATCAGACACAGTTTATTGTTGTGACACATCGTGAAGGAACTATGGAAGAATGTGATCTTTTATATGGCGCAACAATGCAACAAAAAGGTGTCACAAAACTGGTAAGTGTCAAATTGAAAGATGCGATTGATTTGGCACAAAGTACAACATAGATGAAAAAATATTGACATATCATCAAGAAGTGATATCTTAATGATATGTCAATCAGTTTGAGGAGGACGATTTATGGGTTTTTTTAGTAAGATTAAAGAAACATTAGTTGGAAAATCTGCCAAGCAAAATGATAAATATGTGGCTGGATTGGATAAGTCTAATTCATCTTTTTCATCAAAGATTAATGAATTGGCTGCACGTTATCGTGAGATTGATGACGATTATTTTGAAGAATTAGAAAATATATTGATTATGAGCGATGTTGGTGTCAACATGGTGATGACAATTGTAGATGAAATCAAAAAAGAAGTGCGTTTACAAAACATCAAAGATCCTAAAGCAATTAATGAAATTATTGTTGATAAGATGTTTGTGATCTATGCAAATGATTCATATATGACAACCAAAATAAACTATGATGATCAGGATTTGACAGTTATTTTAATGATTGGTGTTAATGGAGCTGGAAAAACAACAACAATTGCTAAATTAGCATATATGATGCTTCAAGAAGGAAAGTCTGTGATGGTGGCAGCAGGAGATACATTTAGAGCTGGTGCCATTGATCAATTGGCTGTCTGGGCTGATCGTTTAGGTATTGAATGCGTAAAAGGTAAAGAAGGAGGAGATCCATCTTCTGTTGTTTATGACGCATTAAAACGTGCCAAGGAACAGAATATTGATGTGCTAATTTGTGATACAGCAGGGCGTCTGCAAAACAAGGTCAATCTGATGAATGAATTAGAAAAAATGAATCGTATTATTAAACGTGTTGTTCCACAGGGACCTCAGGAAACATTATTAGTTATTGATGCAACAACTGGGCAAAATGGTGTTTCTCAGGCTCAGGAGTTTTCAAAAATTACTGATATTACAGGTCTGGTTCTCACAAAGATGGATGGAACAGCAAAAGGCGGTATTGTTTTATCTATCAAAGATGCTTTAAATATTCCTGTTAAATTTGTTGGTTTAGGAGAACAGATGGATGATTTACAGGAATTTGATTTGGAACAATATATTTATGGTTTATGTAAAGATTTGTTGGAGAAATAAAAGATGACATCACAGTTAGAAAAAACACAAAGAGTTAATCTTTTGATGGATTGTTATGAAGATTTGTTGACAGATAAACAAAGACAATATTTGTCATTATATTATGAAGAAGATCTTTCATTATCTGAGATTGCTGAAGATTTACAGGTTTCCCGTAATGCTGTTTATGATCAATTGAAAAGAGCGGTTGCCTCTTTAGAAGAATATGAGGCCAAGTTACATCTGATGGAGAAACATCTAAAACGTATGGAGCTTATTCAAAAAATTGAAAATCAGAAAATTGACAATCAGCAAATGAAAGATTATTTAGAGATGTTAAAAAGAATATAGGAGGATATATTATGGCTTTTGAGTCTCTTTCTGAAAGATTACAAGAGAGTTTAAAAAAAATCAGAGGACAGGCAACTTTAACTGAAGAAAACATGGATGAGATGCTTCGAGAAATCCGTTTGGCTTTACTGGAAGCAGATGTCAATTTTCAGGTTGTTAAAGAATTCATTGCTAATACTAAAGAAAAAGCATTAGGACAAGATGTTTTAGGTTCTTTAAAACCTGGACAGGTTGTTGTCAAAATTGTTCATGATGAATTGGTAGAATTGTTGGGAACAACAGTCAGTGAACTTGATTTATCAAAAAAACCAACTGTGATTATGATGGTTGGGTTACAAGGATCTGGGAAAACAACAACTTCAGGAAAAATTGCGAAATTATTGGCACAAAAATATAGCAGAAATCCATTGCTTGTAGCAGCGGATATTTATCGTCCAGCTGCCGTAGATCAGTTAAAAACACTAGGAGAGCAATTAGATATTCCTGTTTTTGAAAAAGGAACAGATGTCAAAGTTGAACAAATTGTCAGCGAAGCTATGAATTATGCCTATGCAAATCATCATGATGTTGTTTTGATTGATACTGCCGGGCGTTTACATATTGATGAACCTTTAATGCATGAATTGCAGAATATTAAAGATATTGTTCATCCTAGTGAAATTTTATTGGTTGTTGATGCGTTGACTGGACAGGATATTGTCAATGTTGCACAATCATTCCATGAACATTTACAGATTACAGGTGCCGTTTTAACAAAACTTGATGGGGATTCACGTGGTGGTGGAGCTTTATCTATCCGTCATATTACACATGTGCCAATTAAGTTTATTGGGACTGGTGAAAAACTAGATGCTATTGATTTGTTCTACCCTGATCGTATGGCTGATCGTATTTTAGGAATGGGTGATGTTGTTTCTTTAGTTGAAAAAGTGCAAGATGTTTATGATGAAAAAGAAACAATGAAAACATTCGAACGTATGAAACGTGGAACATTTGGTTTAGACGATATGTTAGAACAAATGCATCAGGTACGTAAATTAGGACCATTATCTGGTATTTTAAAAATGATTCCAGGAATGCCTAGTTTGCCACAAATCAATGATGAAGATACGGATCAAAAGTTAAAATTAACGGAATCTATTATTTATTCAATGACAAAAGAAGAAAGAAGAGATCCGTCAATTTTGAATGCGAGACGTAAAGAAAGAATTGCAAAAGGATGTGGACGTAGTGTTGCTGATGTGAATCGTTTATTAAAGCAATTTGAAGCTTCTAAACAAATGATGAAACAAATGGGTAATATTGATCCAACAACAGGAATGCCAACACAAAGACCCCAAGCTCGACCACAATTTAATCCAAATCGTAAAAAAGAACGACATAAGAAAAAGAAGAAAAGATAATAAAAATCCTTATTGATTTTTATCAATGAGGATTTTACGTTTCAAGTCAAAATAGTCAAATATCTTGGGAATAGATAAAAAAAGAAAGATTCCTGATAAGAAATATGATATATTAGAAAAAATAAATGATAGGAGTTGGAATGAAATGAATCAACATCAGGTCAGAGGATTGACGAAGCAAGAAGTTTTACAACGTCAGCAATCTGGTGAAGTTAATCAACAACAACAGACAATATCAAAAAGCTATTCACAAATATTTCGTGAAAATATCTGTACTTTATTTAATTTTTTAAATGTTATCATAGCCATAGCTTTAGCGCTTGTTGGTGCTTGGTCTAATATGATTTTTATTGTCATCATTATTATGAATGTCTGTATTGGTATTGTTCAGGAAATTCATGCGAAAAAACTGGTTGATCAGTTATCATTAATGATGATTCCTCATGTGAAGGTTTTACGTGATCAACAACAGCAAACAATTGATGTCAATGAAATTGTCAAAGATGATATTATGATTTTAGAATCTGGTGATCAGATTTGTTGCGACAGTATTGTGATTGATGGTGAAATTGAAGCAAATGAATCATTATTGACAGGAGAATCTGATCCTATTTATAAAAAATATCAGAGCAATCTCCTTTCTGGAAGTAGTGTTATCAGTGGGAAATGTATGGCTCAGGTCATTCATGTTGGAAATGATAACTATACAGCCCGTTTAACAAATGAAGTTAAAAAAGCTAAGGAATTACAATCAGAGCTTTTAAATTCAATGAGAAAAGTCACAAAAATGACAAGTTTTATGATTGTACCTTTAGGTATTATTCTCTTTTTAGAAGCTTATTTTTTACGACACGATATTCTTTTTGATGCGGTTGTCAGCAGTTCAGCTGGTTTATTAGGAATGTTACCAAAAGGACTTGTTTTATTGATGAGTGTTAGTTTGGCTGCAGGGGTTACAAAATTAGCTAAGCAAAAGATTCTTATTCAGGATATTTATTCTTTAGAAACTCTTGCTCATGTAGATACACTTTGTCTTGATAAAACCGGAACCATTACAAATGGAAAAATGAAGGTTGAAAATATTGAATATTTATCACCATTTTCAAAAGATGAATTTGAAGATTATTTTGGCTCTTATTTACATTATAGTGATGATAACAATGCGACTTATCAAGCTATTTGTAGTGATTTTCAATTAAATGGTCATCATGCACCTTCACATAAAGTGGCTTTTTCATCTCAAAGAAAATGGAGTGCTATGACATTTGAAAATTATGGAAGTTTAGTCATGGGAGCTCCAGAACGTTTGATGAAAGATTTACCTGCCTCTTTAACAAAACAAATAGAAGCAGGAAAACGTGTTATTGTCATCGCTCATACGCATCATGAAGTTGATCAAAACAAAGCACTTCCTCAAGTGACTCCACTTGTCGCTATTGTCTTAACAGATATGATTCGTAAAGATGTTGAAAAAACATTACAGTATTTCGATCAGCAAGGTGTTGATGTTAAGGTCATCTCTGGTGACCATGTCTTAGCTGTTTCTAAAATTGCCCAAATGGCAGGGTTAAAAACTTATGATCGTTATGTAGATATGAGTGAATACCCTGATGCACAAAGTCATATGGATGAACTTGTGAATCAGTATTCTGTATTTGGAAGAGTCACACCACAACAGAAAAAATGGCTTGTAGAAGCCTTAAAAAGACAAGGACATACAGTTGCTATGACAGGTGATGGTGTGAATGATATGTTAGCTTTAAAGGAAGCGGATTGCAGTATTGCGATTGCTGAAGGAAGCGAAGCAGTCAAACAGTTATCGCAAATTGTTTTACTGAATTCAGAATTCTCATGCTTACCTGATGTCGTTCTTGAAGGACGTCGTGTTGTTAATAATTTAACACGTGTAGCTAGTGTTTTCTTTATTAAAACAATCTATTCTATTGTTTTAACATTAGCTTGTGCCTTTTTTAATATACCATTTCCATTCATTCCTATCCAAATTACTTTGGTCGATTTGGTCATTGAAGCCTATCCATCATTTTTAACATTATTAGAACCACAGACACATAAAATTAAAGGAAAATTTTTACCAACTGTCTTTAAAAATACTATCCCGCATGCAGCGGGTGTTCTGTTATGTTTCTTATTGATTTATACAGGGAGACCATTATTTCATATCCCTTTAGAACAGAGTGTCACAATGATGTATTTTGCTTTGGTATGTATTAGTATGCAGGCGGTCATTGTTTCATGTATTCCAATGAATAAATTGCGTTTATTTGTCTGTATCACAATGGTATTAGGATTTATTTTAGCAATTCTTTTATTCCATCAACTTTTACATATCGCAATGTTGAATTTATCACAAATGGTTTTAACACTGATTATTGCATGTATTGGTTTATTATTTAAAGAGGTTGTCAGATATATCATTTCTACAAAAACAAAAGATGTTAAGTAAAAATACTTGACAGTTTATAAAAATATGTTATGATAGTTAAGCAAAATCAATAAATGGAGGAAAGATTATGGCAGTAAAAATTAGATTAAAAAGAATGGGTGCTAAAAAATCACCATACTATAGAATTGTAGCAGCAGATTCAAGAATGCCTAGAGATGGACGTTTCTTAGAACAATTAGGAACTTATGATCCTAGACAAGATCCTGCAGTTGTAACAATTAAAGAAGAAGAAGTTTTAGCATGGTTAAGTAAAGGTGCTCAACCTTCTGATACAGTAAGAAATTTATTAAGTCAAAAAGGTATCATGAAAAAATTTGCGGATTCAAAAGCTAAGAAATAAGCTGGTGATGAGAAGTGGATTACGTCAAAATTTTACAGGAACTTGCAAGTGAACTGGTTGTAGAAAAAGATAAACTTGAAGTGAGACAAATGCCTTCTTTAGATGAAGATACAATTGTTTTATATGTTTATGCAACAAAAAGTGATATTGCAAGATTAATTGGTAGAAAAGGAATGATGGCTAATTCTATTCGTCAATTTATGTCAGTAAGTGGACGTTTAAACCATCAAAGATTAGATATTAAATTTGAATCTTATGGAGAATAGATGTGCTCGCACATCTATTTTTTTCAAGGAGGACAGTATGGAAAAAGTGATTGTAGGACAAATTGTCAATACGCATGGCATTAAAGGTGAATTAAAAGTCAAAGCTTCGACTGATTTTGTTGAAGAAAGATTTGCGACAGGAGCAAAACTCTTTTTAGATTATCATAATCAAGATATAGAAATGACAGTTGCTTCACATCGTTTTCATAAAGGACATGTTTTGGTAACTTTTGAAAATTTAAGAGATATTAATCTTGTGGAAAAATATAAAGGTTGTTTCATCTATGCGCCCAAAGATGAGAGTTTATTAGATGAGGGAGAATACTATATCAGTGATTTGATTGGTTGTCAGGTTTATGATCGTGGACATCTGATTGGCGATGTTATTGATGTTCAATTATATGATCATCATGATATATTGGTTGTCAAAGGAAAGGAAAAAGTTATGATTCCTTATGTCGATGCATTTGTTATTGATGAAGATATTGAAAATAAACGTATTGATGTTCAATTGATTGAAGGTTTTTATCATGAAGATTGATATTTTATCATTGTTTCCTGAAATGTTTGATGGATTTTTAAAAACATCTATTATCAAACGTGCGATTGATTCACAATTGGTTGATGTCCAGATTCATGATTTTCGTGAATTCGCCAATAATAAACATAAGAAAGTAGATGATTATCCTTATGGTGGTGGGCAAGGTATGGTTTTAATGTGTCAGCCTATTCTTGATTGCTTAAAGAGTATAACGACACCAGATTCTCTTGTCATTTTAATGTCACCACAGGGACAGGTCTTTCAACAAAAACTTAGTTATCGATTATCCTTAGAAAAGCATTTAATTTTTATATGCGGGCATTATGAGGGCTTTGATGAACGTATTCGTGATTATGTCGATATGGAAATTTCAATAGGAGATTATGTATTGACTGGTGGAGAATTGGCCAGTATGGTATGTTGTGATGCCATTATTCGTTTGATTGATGGTGCTATTCGTGAATCTTCTCATGAAGATGATTCCTTTAGTCAGGGGTTGTTGGAGTACCCTCAGTATACACGCCCTTATGAATATGATGGTAACTGTGTTCCTGATGTTTTGATGAGTGGACATCATGAGAAAATTAGACAATGGAGATTAGAACAATCATTGAAGAAAACTTATGAGAAACGTCCTGATCTTTTTAAAAATCGTTCTTTTACTGAAGAGGAAATAAAAATATTAAATAAAATCACAAAAAAAGATTGATTTTCATTTCAATAAATGATACTATTTCATAGTCTATGAGACGCAGAAGCTCCGCTGGTTTGAAAACGTATGAACTTCGTAGAAAAAATTTGTGAAGGAGGAAGTCATATTTATGAATATGCAATTAGTACAAGAAATTACTAAAAAACAATTAAGAAAAGACATTCCAGATTTTAAACCTGGAGATACTTTAAAAGTTTATGTAAAAATTCAAGAAGGTGACAAATCTCGTATTCAGTTATTTGAAGGGGTTTGTATTGCAAGAAAAGGTGGAGGAATTTCTGAAACTTTCACTGTAAGAAAAATTTCTTATCAAGTTGGTGTAGAAAGAGTTTTCCCACTTCATTCACCAATTATTGATAGAATTGAAGTTGCTAAAATCGGTAAAGTACGTAGAGCTAAATTACATTACTTACGTGGATTATCTGGTAAAGCTGCAAGAATTAAAGAAATCCGTAAATAAGAAGTATGGGACAACCCATACTTTTTTTCTAGTCTTTTTATCTTTTTAACGATATAATAATAAAGACTGATATAAAGGAGCGAGGTCAATGAATAAAAAGAAAATATATATTTCTATTGTAGAAATTATTGTTGTGATTGCACTGACAATAGGAATTTTTAAATTTATAGTGATTCCTGTGCGTATTGAAGGTGTTTCTATGGAAAATACATTGCATGATAATAGTATTGCCATGATAAATGCTATAGGTATTCAGGAGGAAAATATTCATCGCTTTGATGTTGTTGTTATTGATAGTCAGCAGTTAAATGAAAAAATTATTAAGCGTGTCATTGGTTTACCTAATGAAACGATTTCATTTCAAAATGATGAATTATATGTCAATGGTCAACATGTTGAACAGGATTTCTTAGATCAAGATTTTGTGGAAGAATCAAAATTAACATATAATGTAGATCAGTTTACTGAGGATTTTGAAGTCACTTTAGGAAGTGGTGAGTATTTTGTGATGGGGGATAATAGACTTCGTTCAACGGATTCGAGAGATTTAGGTCCTTTTACTATTGATGATTTTATTGGTATGAAAGGTTTGGTTATTTTTCCTTTTGATAGTATTCAATGGATAGAGTAGATAGAAAGATGGTGATAAAATGGCAAATCAGAAAATGAATATTCATTGGTTCCCTGGTCATATGGCAAAAGCAAGAAGAGAAATCAGTGAAAAAATCAAAGTTATAGATATTGTTATAGAATTGGTAGATGCGAGAGCTCCTTATTCTTCAAAGAATCCCATGATTAATGAATTGGTTCGTCATAAGCCACGTTTAATCGTTTTAACAAAACAAGATATGGCTGATGATCGTTATACAAAGCAATGGGTTCAATATTATGAAGAACAGGGTTATCAGGCCATGAGTGTCAATTTAAAGAATTTTAATGAATATCAGAAAGTTATTGAAAAATGTCGTTGTGTTTTGAAGGAGAAAATGGAAAAAGAGTTGGCGCGAGGTTTGAAACCACGTGCAATACGTGCAATGGTTTTGGGTATACCCAATGTGGGAAAATCCACTTTTATTAATAAGTTAGCCAATCGTAAAGCAACTGTCACAGGAAATAAGCCTGGGGTCACAAAAGCTCAACAAATTATCAGAGTTGCCAAAGATTTTGAATTGTTTGATACACCCGGTGTTTTGTGGCCTAAATTAGATGATGAGCATGTGGCTAAAAATATTGCATTGTTAGGGTCTATTAAACAAAATATTTTACCTTTAGATGATTTGTTTATTGAAGCAATGAAATATTTGTCTATGCATTATCCGCAGCTTTTAAAAGAACGTTATCAGCTGGAAATTGATTTAGATGATGAGGATTGGATTATCAAAACATTTGATCATATCGCAAAGGTAAGGAAAATAAAACCATTACGTGGAGAAACAGATTATGATCGTGTTATGGAACTTTTCTTTAGTGAAATCAATGATGGAAGTATCGGAAGAATAACTTGGGAGACACCATTATGTGTGAAAGATTAAAGTATGAAAAGCAAGCATATGAACTTGGAAAAAAATATATCGTAGGTCTTGATGAAGCAGGTCGAGGGCCTATGGCTGGACCATTGGTTGTTGGAGCGGTTATTTTCCCTCGAGATTATTATGATGAAAGAATTAATGATTCTAAAAAATTAACTGAAAAAAAACGTGAAGAACTTTATCAGATCATTATCCAAAATGCTTTAGCATATCAAATTGAAATTATTGATGTTGAAGATGTTGATCGCTTGAATGTGTATCAGGCTAGTAAAAAAGGCATGCTGGATGCTATTGAACATATATCTATTCGCCCAGATTATGCATTGACAGATGCTATGCCACTGGGCGATGCGATAGAACATCAAGCGATCATTAAAGGTGATTCGCTTTCTATCAGCATTGGTGCAGCGAGTATTCTTGCAAAAGTCACACGTGATCATATGATGCAGGAATATGCGAAAATCTATCCAGAATATGGCTTTGACAAACATAAAGGCTACCCAACCAAACAACATAAGGAAGCATTGAAAAAGTATGGGGTGACACCGATTCATCGCCGTTCTTTTCAACCTGTTATTGAGGTTATGAATCAGCAATTGAGTTTATTTGATGAATCATAAAAAATTTATTGTATTGATGATTCTTAAAAGCAATCAATAAAATTATTGGTTGTTTTCTTTTTGAAAAAAATTCATAGTAAAAAAAGAAAAATCATTATTTTTTGCGTATATAAATAATAGGAGGATTATTATATGGAAGAATTAGTATTGTATTTTTCTTTAAAGTATGAAGGAGATTTTCAAAAAATTTATAACGCATTGATGAACAAGGAGGAAGTTGATGAGCATTTAAAGCTTAATTTGATGAAGAAAATGAAATGTCATTACATAACTATTTTTAGTCATGATTATCCAGAATTGTTGAAGCAAATCAATTGTCCACCTTTTGTTTTGTATTATTATGGTGATTTATCACTGTTGAAAGAAAAAACAATAGGTGTGGTAGGAATGCGCAATATGAGTGATTATGGGAAAAGAGCAACGCATATTTTTGTGAAAGACCTGGTGAAAAATGGGTATACCATAGTCAGTGGGATGGCAAGAGGTGTTGATACTGTTGCCCATCAAAATGCGATAGCATATCATGGACATACCATTGCAGTTTTGGGAACAGGCATAGAATATTGTTATCCTAAGGAGAATAGATTATTGTATGAAGAATTAAAACAAAATCATCTTGTTTTGAGTGAATATCCTTTTATGACAGCACCACAAAAACATTTGTTTCCTTTTCGAAATCGTATTATTGCTGGATTGTCACAATGTCTGTTGATCAGTGAAGCTAAACAGAAAAGTGGAACAATGATTACAGCAGGATATGCTTTAGAACAGGGAAAGAATATTTATTGTATTCCCGGTCGTTTTGATGATTATGAAGGATGTAATACATTGATCAGACAAGGTGCTCAGCTTGTTTTGAATGTATGTGATATATTGGAAGATGAAGATTATGGTTGACAAATTTTAAAAAAGATTGAATAATAGAAAACACGTAGGAGGTAATATAATGGGTAAGAATTTAGTGATTGTCGAATCACCTTCAAAATCGAAGACAATTGAAAAATATTTAGGTAAAGATTTTGAGGTGACTTCTTCAAAAGGACATATTAGGGACCTGGCAACCACTGGTAAAGGTGGTTTAGGAGTTGATGTGGAAAATAATTTCAAACCCAATTATGTCATAAATAAAGATAAAAAAGATGTTGTGAAAGAATTGAAGAAATGTGTGAAGGATGCGGATTTCGTATATCTGGCAACCGACCCTGACCGTGAAGGGGAAGCTATTTCATGGCATCTTGCGGAAGTTTTAGGGTTAGATGAGAATTTAACGAATCGTATTGTTTTTAATGAAATTACACGTGATGCCGTTATTAACGCGTTAAAAAATCCTCGTACTATTGATCAAAATCTTGTGAAATCACAGGAAACAAGAAGAGTTTTAGATCGTATTATTGGATTTAAGCTTTCTAAGCTTTTACAAAAGAAAATTAAATCTAAATCAGCAGGACGTGTACAGTCTGTAGCGTTGAGACTGATTTGTGAAAGAGAAAAAGAAATCGAGGCATTCCAACCTGAAGAATATTGGAAGGTGAAAGCAGTCTTTGAAAAAGATGATATTCTTTTTAGTGCAGAACTTTCAAAATATCATAATCGTAAAATTGAACTTCATGATGCTTCAAAAACGGAAGAAGTTTATGAAGCTTTAGATAAAGAATTTACTGTGGCAGATGTAAAGAAGACACAAAAGAAACGTGCCTCTAAACCACCTTTTATCACATCGACTTTACAGCAGGAAGCATCATCTAAATTGAATTTTAAAGCCAAACGTACTATGATGATTGCCCAAAAGCTATATGAAGGTGTTGATATTGGAAACGAAACAGTTGGGTTAATTACTTACATGAGAACGGACTCTATTCGTTTATCTGATACTTTTATCCAAGAAACAAAACACTATATTGGTGAAAAATATGGTCAGTCATATATTGGAAGTGTCAAAGTGTCTAAGAAGAAAGATAATGTTCAGGATGCACATGAAGGGATTAGACCAACAAGTATCATGCGTACACCTGAGAGTGTGAAAGAATATTTAAATCAGGATGAATATAAATTATATTCTTTAATCTATGCTCGTGCGCTTGCTTCTTTAATGGCTCCTGCCAAATTAAATGCAACAACGATTGCTTTAGATAACAATGGTTATGAATTTAAGGCAACAGGATCAGTGATTAGTTTTGATGGGTATCTTCGTGTTTATGGATCATACGAAAAACAAAATGATGAGATTTTACCAGAAGTAGCAACAAAAGAAAAATTACTGAGTCAAGATATACAAAAGACACAGCATTTTACAAAACCACCAGCACGTTATACTGAAGCCAAGCTGATTAAAGAATTAGAAGATTTAGGAATTGGAAGACCAAGTACTTATGCAAGTATTATTGATACTATTGTGACAAGACAATATGTAGAAGTTGTTGATAAGGCTTTTAAACCAACTGAATCTGGTTTATTAACAAATGAGAAACTGGTAGAGTTTTTCGATAGTATTATTAATGTTGAATATACTGCACAAATGGAAAAGGAATTAGATGAAATTGCGGAGGGACATGATGATTATGTTCATGCTTTAACGGCTTTTGAAGACAAATTTGAACCTTTGCTGGAAAATGCCTATGAGAAAATGGAGCAGATTCAACCACAAAAAACAGGAGAGAAATGTCCTGAATGTGGAGGAGATTTGGTCATCCGTAAAGGACGTTATGGTGATTTTGTTGCCTGTTCGAATTATCCAACATGTAAATATATTAAAAAAGAACCAGAAACAGTGGAATATACAGGTGAAACATGCCCAAAATGTGGCAGCCCAATGGTTTATAAAACAGGTCGTTATGGAAAATTTGAAGCCTGTTCCAATTATCCTGAATGTAAATATATTAAGAGTGAGAGAAAAAAAGCTGAACCAGTGATGACGGATGAAGTGTGTCCAAAATGTGGTAGCCCAATCGTTATCAAAAAAGGACGTTTTGGGGAATTTAAAGCTTGTTCAGCATATCCAAAGTGTAAAACAATTATTAAATAAAAGTCCCGTATGGGACTTTTTAGAAAGGAAAAAAAGATGGAAAGAGTAAATATTGTTGGTGGAGGATTGGCCGGTGTTGAAGCAGCGCATCAGTTGACTTTACAAGGGATACCTGTCCGTTTATATGAAATGCGTCCACAAAAGATGACAGGAGCTCATAAAACAGAATATTTTGCTGAATTGGTTTGTTCTAATTCTTTACGAGCAGATGGATTGAATAATGCTGTGGGTGTATTGAAAAAAGAAATGGAAATGAATCATAGTCTGATTATGCGCTTTGCACGAGAACATCAGGTGCCAGCAGGAGGATCTTTGGCGGTTGATCGTTTTGGTTTTTCAAAGGCAATTAGTGAATATATTGAATCTCATCCATTGATAGAAGTCGTGAGAGAAGAAGTGACACATATTCCTGAAGGACCTACCATTATTGCATCAGGACCTTTGACAAGTGAACCTTTATCTCAAGAAATTATGCAGTTATTACAAAAAGATTATTTTTATTTTTATGATGCAGCAGCACCTATTATTGAAAAGGATAGTATTGATTTTTCTAAGGCTTATTTCAAATCAAGATATGATAAAGGAGAAGCTGAATATATTAACTGTCCAATGACTGAGGAAGAATTTGAAGCATTTTATGATGCTCTGATTCATGCTGAAGTTGTCAAACCAAAGGATTTTGAAGAAAAGTTTTTTGAAGGATGTATGCCATTTGAAGAAATTGCCAGAAGAGGACGTCAGACACTGCTTTTTGGTCCTATGAAACCTGTTGGTTTAGAAAAAGATGGAAAAAGACCATATGCAGTTGTGCAATTAAGACAGGATAATGCTGTGGGATCTCTTTATAATATTGTTGGTTTTCAAACCCATTTAAAATGGGGTGAACAGGAACGTATTATTCATATGATTCCTGGATTAGAAAATGCGAAGATTGTTCGATATGGTGTGATGCATCGTAATTGTTTTATCTGTTCGCCACGTTATTTGAAATCAACCTATCAATTTGTTCATCGTGATGATTTGTTTTTTGCTGGTCAAATGACAGGTGTTGAAGGATATGTGGAGTCTGCTCAAAGTGGAATGGTTGCCGGTATGAATATGGGACGTTATCTCCAACAAAAAGAGTTGCTTGTTTTCCCAAGGGAAACTGTGATGGGCTCACTGGCTTATTATATTACTCATGGTGATGAACAGGATTTTCAACCAATGAAAGCAAATTTTGGAATTTTGCCAGAACTAAAGGAAAGAGTCAAAAAGAAGCAACGTAAGGAAGCTTATGCAAAACGTGCTATTGAAGCGATGGAGGCTTTTATAGAAAATGTCTAAATTCAAGGATGATACGAATGCCTATTTGAATTATTTGCAGTATGTTAAGAATTATTCAACACTGACAATCGAGGGATATCAAAGAGATATTCAAGAGTTTATTCAGTATTGCCATCAGGAAAATATCGAGGATTTTAAAGAAGTGGAATATCCTTTTTTAAGAGGATATTTA
Organism: Massilimicrobiota sp. mt181; assembly: GCF_055420065.1. Lineage (NCBI taxonomy): Bacteria > Bacillati > Bacillota > Erysipelotrichia > Erysipelotrichales > Erysipelotrichaceae > Massiliimicrobium > Massilimicrobiota sp. mt181. The sequence continues at coordinate 172,280 of NZ_JBVAYN010000003.1, read as the reverse complement.
GCTTATCTGCATACAAAAAATCTGTCTCCTAAAACAATTAATCATAAAATGAGTAGTTTACGAGGCTTATATCGTTATTTACAAAAAGAAGAATTGATAGATGATAATCCTTTTTTACTTGTGAGTTCCTTAAAAGAACCACAACGTCAACCGGATTTCCTATATATTGATGAAATGATTGATTTGTTGGATAGCATTGATACCCATACATCTTTAGGACGACGAAATAAGGCTATGCTGGAATTGATGTATGCTTCTGGATTGCGTTGTTCGGAAGTTGTTTCTTTACAATTGTCTCAAATTGATTTTTCTCGCCAATTTCTATTGATTCATGGAAAAGGTGGTAAAGATCGTTATGTTCCGTTTCATGATTATGCAGCAATGTGGCTGAAAGATTATATTGAAAATGATCGTCAGGAAATTATGATGAAGAATCATCAGGAACATGAATTTGTTTTTGTGAATAAATTTGGAAAGACTCTTACAAATCGAGGTGTCGAAGATATTGTGAATCGTGTTGTAAAAAACTATGATCCAACCAAGAAGATTCATCCTCATACATTTCGTCATTCTTTTGCAACACATCTATTAGAACAAGGGATTGATATTCGTATTGTCCAGGAACTGCTTGGGCATTCAAATTTATCGACAACGCAAGTTTATACCCATATAACAAATCAGCATTTAAAAGAAGTTTATGAACATGCTCATCCTCGCAATCAATAGTTGAAAGATTGCAAGAATATTTTTAAAAAAATATTGACGATAAGATAAGAAAATGATAATATACAAATGTTGTAGACCTCTAGCTACAACCGCACATACAAGGTATTAAAGCTAAGCTGCCTTGATTGGCGAGTCTGAGATTATAGTAAAAAGAAGGAGGTACATCATGTACGCAATTATTGAAACTGGTGGAAAACAATTAAAAGTTGAAGTTGGAGATACTATTTTTGTTGAAAAATTAGATGTTGCTGAAGGAGAAGAAGTTGTTTTAGACAAAGTTTTATTCATTGGTGATAAAACAAGTAAAATTGGTAACCCTTATATCAAAGGTGCTAGTGTAACTGCAAAAGTTGAAAAACAAGGAAAAGAAAAGAAAGTCTTAATTTACAAATATAATCCTAAGAAACATTATCATAAAAAACAAGGGCATAGACAACCTTATACAAAATTAGTTATCGAAGATATTAAAAAAACTGCTAGAAAAGCAGCTAAAAAAGAAGAAACAACTGAAGCTGCAGAATAATGATTGAAGCCGTTATAAAAAAGAGTCATCAATCAATATTACAAATAACAGTTTCTGGTCATGCTGAAAGTGATGAGTATGGTAAGGATTTGGTATGTGCAGGTGTGAGTACAGCCTGCTTTGGTATAGCAAATGCCTTAGCTCATTTTGATTTTTTATCACAGAAACTGGGAACAATTGAAATAAGAGAAGGATTTATGGATATTAAGGTTCATCAAAATCATAAGACAGTTCAAGTGGTGCTAGAGACATTTGAAGTGATGCTTAAAACAATTGAGGAATCTTATTCAAAATACATAAAAATCATAGAGATGGAGGTATGAAACCATGATGTTTAAATTAGATTTACAATTATTCGCTTCTAAAAAAGGTGTAGGTTCAACAAAGAATGGTCGTGATTCTGAATCTAAAAGATTAGGAGCAAAATTATCTGATGGGCAATTCTGTACTGCTGGTTCTATCATTTACAGACAAAGAGGAACAAAAATTCATCCTGGTGTAAATGTTGGAAAAGGTGGAGATGACACTTTATTTGCAAAAGTAGATGGTGTTGTTAAATTTGAAAGAGACGGAAGATCAAGAAAGAAAGTTTCTGTTTACCCAGCTGCTTAATAGGAACCCCTGATATGGGGTTCTTTTTTTGAAAAAGATAAAAAAGAAGGTGAGAAAATGAAGTTTATTGATAAGGTGCATATTTATGTTGAAGCTGGAAAAGGTGGAGATGGTGTTGTCGCTTTCCGTCGTGAAGCTTATGTTCCTAAAGGTGGTCCTGCCGGTGGTGATGGAGGAAAAGGTGGAAGTATTATTTTTGAAGCAACGACATCACTTTCAACATTATTAGATTTTAGATATCATCGTGAATATAAAGCCAAAAGTGGTGGTCAGGGAATGGCCAAGAAAATGCATGGAGCGGATGGTGCCGATATGATTTTGAAAGTGCCTGTTGGAACTATCATTTATGATGAAAATACAGGTCGCATTCTTGCTGATTTAACTCATGATAAGCAACGTGCCACTATTGCCAAAGGTGGACGTGGTGGTCGTGGGAATGCACGATTTGCGACAAGTCGTAACCCAGCACCTACGATTTGTGAAAGAGGAGAACCAGGTGAAAAGTATCATCTGATTTGTGAATTGAAATTATTGGCTGATGTTGGACTGGTTGGATTTCCTTCAGTAGGAAAGTCAACGTTACTTTCTGTTGTAACACGAGCAAAACCAGAAATTGCCGATTACCATTTTACAACGATTGTACCTAATTTAGGTGTTGCGCAATCAAAAGATGGGCGTTCATTTGTTATGGCAGATTTACCAGGTCTTATTGAAGGAGCTAGTCAGGGTAAAGGTTTAGGCCATCAATTTTTAAGACATATTGAAAGATGTCGTGTTATTGTACATGTTGTTGATATGGGTGGCACTGAAGGTCGTGATCCGTATGAAGATTATCTTGCAATTAATAAGGAATTGGGAGAATACAAATATCGTTTGTTAGAACGACCACAGATTATTGTTGCTAATAAAATGGATGAACCTGGTGCCCAAGAAAATTTAAAACGTTTTAAAGAAAAACTAGGTGAAGATATTCCTGTTTTCCCTGTGATTGCACTGATTCAAGAAGGTGTCGATATGGTTTTATATGCTATTGCAGATTTATTGGATCGTACACCATCATTTGCATCTGAAGCTGAAGAGCAGGAAAATAGTGTTCTTTATACATATGAAAAACCAGATGAAATTGGTTTTGAAATTCATAATATGGGAAATGGACAATGGCATGTCACTGGTGAAAAAGTAGAGAAGATTGTTCAAATGGCTTCTTTAGGTAGTGATGATGGTGTGAAACGTTTTGCTCAAAAAATGCGTAATATCGGTTTGGATGATGCATTACGTGTTGCTGGAGTTCAAGCTGGAGATACAGTTTCTATTTTAGATTTCGAATTTGAATTTTATGATTAAACCCATTTCTAAAAAAATGAGAAATTTGATTCTCATTTTTTTATTTATGATAATTTTGTGCTATAATGATGAAGATATTATGAAATGGGAGTTGTCAAATGTATAGTTATATTAAAGGTGTTATTATGGATATGTCTAAAGATCATATCGTTTTGGATAATCAAGGTATTGGTTATCAAATATATGTTTCAAATCCTTATCAGTTTACGAAAGGAAAGGAAACACTGGTTTATGTTTATCAGCAAGTGAAAGAAGATGGAATCCTTCTTTTTGGTTTTTTAACAAAAGAAGAAAAAGAATTGTTTTTAAAATTGATTTTAGTCAAAGGAATTGGTTGTAAAACAGCTATTGGTATTTTAGCAACGGGAGATGTCCAAGCTATTATTAATGCGATTGAATCAAAGAATATAGCTTATTTACGAAAAATTCCAGGTATTGGACCTAAAGCTGCACAACAGATTGTTTTGGATTTACAAGGAAAATTCCAGGTATCTTCATCTGAAATGGTTTTAACATCTGTAGAATTTGATGAAGCTGTGGAAGTACTTGTCGCTTTGGGATATAAACAACAGGATGTTGATCGTGTCATGAATACACTTGTGAATGAAAAATTAGATACAAATGGATATGTCAAAAAAGCACTTGGGTTATTAGTTAATATATAATGGGAGGTTCATTATGGATTTAAGTCAGGACATTTTAGATACAAAAGAACATATAGAAGATGAAGAAAATCAATTACGTCCTCAATCTTTTGATGAATATATTGGACAGAATACTTTGAAAAATAATCTTAAGGTTTTTGTTGGAGCAGCGAAGCTGAGAAATGAAACTTTAGATCATGTTTTGTTGTATGGACCACCTGGTCTTGGTAAGACAACAATGTCCATGATTATCGCTAATGAAATGGGAACGCATCTGAGAACAACAACAGGACCAAGTATTGAAAAAACAGGAGATTTGGTTGCTATTTTAACTTCCTTAGAACCTGGAGATGTCTTATTTATTGATGAGATTCATCGTTTAAATAAAGTCGTTGAAGAAATTTTATATCCTGCGATGGAAGATTTTTATGTTGATGTTGTGATTGGCAAGGAAGCATCTACACGCTCTATTCGTATTGATTTACCACCTTTTACGCTTGTTGGAGCAACAACCAGAGCAGGGGATTTATCAGCACCTTTACGAGATCGCTTTGGAATCGTTTCAAAGCTTGACTATTATAATGTTGATGAATTGACATATATTATCAATCGTACGAGCCAGGTTTATCATATTGAAATGGATGAGGAAGCCAAAAGAGAATTGGCTAAACGTTCACGAGGAACCCCAAGAATTGCCAATCGTTTATTTAGACGTGTTCGTGATTTTGCACAGTATAATGGTGATGACAAAATCACAAAAGAAAGAACAATAGAAGCTTTACAATGTTTAAAAGTTGATGAATTAGGATTAGATGATGTTGATCATAAATATTTATTAGGTATCATTCAACGTTTCAAAGGGGGACCTGTTGGTTTGGAAGCTATTGCAGCCAGCATCGGAGAAGAACCTTTAACATTGGAAGATGTTTATGAACCTTATTTATTACAAACAGGATTAATTAAAAGAACGCCAAGAGGACGCATTGTTACTGAATTGGCTTATCAGCATTTTCATATTTCAAAAGAATCTTAGGATTCTTTTTTTATTTGAGGAGGCAAATGAGATGAAAAAGAAATTTCAAATTGTAGGATTGATTGTATTAATGATTTGTTCTATTGTTTATGATTTTCAAAAACCAGAAAAACAGGAAAGTGAAGTGGTTTCTTTGTCATATGTCATGTTGGAAGGAGAGTTTTTACAAAATGGCAAGTATGAGTATGAAGGAGAAAAAACAGTTCAGGATCTTGTTGATGAGGTGGGTGTGACCTCACAAGCTAATTTACATGCTTTAACAATGGATAAAATTGTAGAAGATGAGAGTCGCTTGTATTTACCACCACAAAATGAAGATGCGATTTCATTGAATCAGGCGACACAGGAAGAATTAATGACTTTAAAAGGTGTTGGTGAAAAAACGGCTCTTAAAATTATTGATTATCGACAGCAACAACCTTTTGAAACAATTGAAGATATTATGGAAGTGAATGGTATTGGCGAAAAAACATATTTACGATTAAGAGAAAGTCTATGTTTATAAGATATCATCTTTTTTATTTTGCAATCGCAGCACTTTGCCTTGTTCTTGCCAAGATTATTCATCCGATATTTTATTGTGCTTTATTTGTTTATTTGTGTTTTATTTATCAAAGGTTGTCATTTTTTTATGTTGTGATGATGTTGATTTTATGTACTCTTTTGTGGTTTTGGTCAAGTCATATGGAAAGTTTACCTACAACCATTGAAGGATATGTTGTCAAAGAAAGTGAGAAATACTGCTATTTGAAAACAGATGAAGGGATAGTGAAACTCTATCATCAGTTTGATAATATAGAATATGGTGATTTTTTAAAGGTTAAACAAGAACCATTAGACATATATGATGCGAGTAATGATTATGCTTTTAGTGAGAGACATTATCTTTATGGTCAGAAGATTTTCCATAAATCATTTTTAAAACAGTTATTATCCCATCAAAAATCAGAAACATTCTATCATTGGATAAAAGATCATTTATCTACACATCAGGATGTTCGAGATTATCAGCTGCTATTTGTTTTAGGAGAACGTAGTGAAAATATCGCAGAAGATTATCAGTTAATGACAGATCTTTCTTTAGTTCACCTTTTTGCTTTGTCTGGAATGCATATTCATATTCTTTTTGCAATGTTAAAAGGACTTTTAGGATTGCTTTTACCACGCAAACTGTCTCGTATATTGACTTATCTGTTGATAGGTTTCTATATTTTTTCTATACCAATGCTCGTATCTTTATATCGTGCATTTTTTATTTTACTTTTATATGATTTATTGAAGAAATGGTTCAATAAATTAGATATTTTTGCTTTATTGGTTATTGCATCATTATTTTATAATCCTTATATGATCTATAATATTTCTTTTGTTTTTTCTTATTTTGTTTATTTTATTGTATTGTTGACACATCGTTTTCGTTATTCTGCTTTATGGATTTATTTATCAACAATACCTATTATTTTATCATTAAATGCTCAAATTCCCTTGATTGCTGTTTTTGTGGGTGATATTTTAAATCTCTTTATTGAATATTTTTATAGTTTATGTCTTTTATCAGTATTCTTTCCTATCTTAGAGAATGTAGTGATGATTTATGTATATGTTTTTCAAAATGTTTTATCTTTTTTACAGGTCATTAATCATTTTATAGTGTTTTCAAAACCACCACTAGCTTGGATAGTTATCTTTTATTTTATATATTTTCAAATGATCAGTCGTAAAGAACTTCAACAAAAAATACAACATCAAATATCTATGCTTATTGCATTGATGATTGTTTTACAGATTTTTGGACAATATAAGATTTATGGTGAAGTGACTATGATTGATGTTGGACAGGGGGATTGTACTTTCATTCGTCTTCCTATGAATCAGGGCAATATTTTGATTGATACAGGTGGTACCTATGACTATGATTTAGCAATGCAGACAATTATTCCATATTTAAAATCTATAGGTGTTTCTCATTTGGATTATGTTTATATATCACATTCAGATTTTGATCATAGTGGAGCTTTATCTTCATTAGTTGAACATTTTTCCATTGGACAAGTGATAGATGATTATGAAGCCAATCGTCAGATTGGCTGTGCACGTATTCAAATGTTGCAAACAAATAAAGTTTATACAGATACTAATGATCAATCATTAATAATGTATGTCACTTTGCCAGCTATGAATATTTTATTTATGGGTGATGCTTCTATACAGATCGAGAATGATTTACATGAACAGTTCAAAGAATTAGAGGTTGATATTTTGAAGGTTTCTCATCATGGAAGTGCCACAGCGACTTCATCTTACTTTTTAGATGCCATACAACCAGAAGTTGCAATGATTGGCGTTGGAAAAGATAATATGTATAACCATCCATCCTCACAAGTGATAGAACGTTTAAAAAGAAAAGGGATAACTATTTTGAGAACGGACGAAGATGGAATGTTTCATATCAGATTTTATGGAAAAGAGCGTTACATTTTACGCTGATTCATGTATAATGGAAAAGCGAGGTGGTATCATGAACTTTGTTATTTATGGTGAAGATAAATTGTTGATGGAACAAAGACTGAATACATTAAAGAAGAAATATCATATTCGTGAAGAAGATATGAATCTGGTTGTTTATTGGTGTCAGGAAACACCAATGTCAACTATTATTGAAGATGCTTTAACACCTCCTTTTTTAAGTGAGTATAAAATGATTGTTTTAAAGAATCCAACTTTTTTAACAACACAAAGACAAAAAGAGGTCAGTGATGAAGATATTGCCAAGTTTATGGATTATTTAAAGATGGATAATCCTACGACCATCTTTGTGATTTATCATGATCAGAGAAATTTTGATGAAAGAAAAAAGGTTGTGAAACAATTAAGAAAACAGGCACATTTTTATGAGATTGAAAAAATGGATGAGCATCAATTGTATAAAACAACTCATAAAGCATTTAAGAGTAGAGGTTGTGATATTGATGAAGATGCTTTAAGATTATTTTTATCACGTATGCCTAATAATTTACTGGAAATATCACAGGAAGTTAATAAATTGTGTTTATATACTCATCATATTACAGTGGAAACAATTGACTTATTAGTGACTAAACAGGTAGAAGAGAATGTTTTTGAGTTAAGTCAGGCTATATTAAAGAAAGAAACAGCAAAAAGCTTTCAAATTTATAAAGATCTGATTATGAATAAAGAAGAGCCTATCAAATTGATTGTTTTAATAGGAAATGCCATGCGTTTACTTTATCAGGTTAAATTATTGGATAGAAAAGGTTATAATGATAGAGAGATTGCACAAATGTTATCCATTAATCCCTATCGTTTAAAATATATAAGACGTGATAGTCAAAATTTTGATTTGAAAGAATTACTACAGCATATTGACGAATTGTCACAGCTTGATGTCGCTATCAAAACAGGAAAAGTTGATAAATATAAGGGATTAGAATTATTTTTAATGCGAATTGGAGGAAATGAATAATGGAATCAATGAGAGAATTGTTTAAGATTGGCTTTGGACCATCGTCCTCACATACGATGGGGCCACAGCGTGCAGCTCAAAAAATTTTGGAAATGTATCCTGATGCGACACACTTTCATGTTGATTTGCATGGGTCATTAGCATTAACAGGAAAGGGGCATCTGACAGACTATATTATTGAAAAGACTTTTGCACCTAAACCAGTCGATTTCTCTTTTAAAAGTGATGAATTACCATTACATCCTAATGGCATGATTGTTCATGTTTATAATCATGATCAAAAAATCAAGGACATTGAAGTCTATTCTATTGGTGGGGGTTCTATTCTTTTTAAAGGAGAACTGGCTGAAAAGCCTGTTCATGTTTATCAGCAAAATACAATGACAGATATTTTAAAATATGTTGATGAACATGGGATGTCTTTATATGACTATGTTTTAGAAAATGAAGGAGAAGATTTTGAGTATTTTCTTTCTTCCATTTTATCGGCTATGTTTGAAAGTGTTGAAAATGGTTTAAAGAAAGAAGGAATTATTCAAGGAAAGCTTCAGCTAAAAAGAGTGGCAAAATCGATGTTTCAACAGGCACAGAATACAAGACGAGAAGCGGATAGAGAAAGGTTATTTATTTCCAGTTATGCCTATGCCGTTGCTGAAGAAAATGCTGATGGTGGAAAGATTGTAACGGCGCCTACTTGTGGAGCAAGTGGGATTATGCCTGCTATTCTTTACTATTGTTATAAGCAGTTGCATATTGAAAAGAAAGATTTGATCAAAGCTCTAGCAATTGGTGGATTGTTTGGAAATGTTGTCAAAACCAATGCAACCATTTCTGGTGCTGATGGTGGTTGTCAGGCTGAAGTAGGGACAGCCTGTGCCATGGGGGCAGCCACTATGGCGTGGATTTATGAATTGAATAATTCTTTGATTGAATATGCTGCTGAAATGGGATTGGAACATAATTTGGGATTAACTTGTGATCCTGTTGGAGGATATGTACAAATTCCATGTATTGAACGTAATGGATATGGTTCTTTACGTGCCTTAGATGCAGCTATGCTTGCTAAACAATTAGGATATTTAAGAAAAAATAAAGTCTCTTTTGATACCATTGTCAAAGTCATGAAAGAAACTGGAAAAGATTTGTCAAGTGCCTATAAGGAAACTTCTTTAGGTGGCTTGGCCAAAGAGTTTGGTTTATCATGAGTGCTTTATATGTTCATATTCCTTTTTGTCAACATATCTGTAGTTATTGTGATTTCTGCAAGGTTTTTTATAATGAAAAATGGGCCTGGCAGTATTTGGAGGCCTTATCTTTTGAAATAAATGAGAAATCTTTACAAACAGATTATGACACGATTTATATTGGAGGAGGAACACCAACTGCCTTATCTTATGAACAGTTGAAATCTCTTTTTGAGTTATTAAAACCATATGCAAGTCAGGTCAAAGAATATACTATTGAAATCAATCCTGAAACAATGGACAAAGAAAAACTACAATTATGTGTGGATTATGGTGTCAATAGGTTGAGTGTGGGGATCCAAACATTTCATGATCATTTATTAAAAAATATTGGCAGAGTACATACTTCAAAGCAAGCTATATCATTTATTAAAGAAGCTCAACAGCTTGGTATTCAAGATATCAATGTCGATTTGATGTATGGATTACCCCAACAAACATTTGAAGATGTTAAAGAGGATATTGCTGTTTTGGCTCAGTTGGATGTAGGACATGTCTCTTATTATAGTTTGATTTTAGAAGACCATACTTTTTTGAAAAATCAGCATTACCAGCCGCTTGATGATGAAGAGGATGCACGCTGGTATGCCTATATTCGTCAGGAATTAAAGAGACAAGGATATCATCAATATGAAGTCAGCAATTATTATCGCTATAAACCTTCTTTACATAATCTGGTTTATTGGCATTATCATGATTATGATGGGATTGGTGTATCAGCACATGCTTTAAAGCAGTCGCATCGCTATGAAAATACGAAATCTCTGACACGTTATTTTCAGCATCAATATTTAGAAGAAGATATTGAGTTATCTAGACAAGATCAGTTATTTGAAAAGATAATGATGGGTCTGCGATTAAATCAGGGTATCAATATTCAAGACATCAATCAGTTATATGATATTGATTTTGAAAAGCAGTATCATCATGTGATTGAACGTTATCAGAATATGAAATTATTAGAAATTGATAATGGCTTTTTAAGAACGACAGAATTGGGTATGAATTATTTAAATACAATACTTATTGATTTTTTGGATGATTAACAAGTGAAAACTTGTTTTTCTTTGCTTTTTAGCACAAAAGTGTTGACAGTGCTAAAAAGATGAGTATAATGTAATTAGCACAAAGGTAAAAGGAGTGCTAAAGGAGGTTGTGATATGCTGACGGCTAGACAATTACTAATTCTAAAATGTATTGTTGAAGAGTTTGTTGAAACGGCTGAACCAGTAGGATCGAAAACCTTAATGACAAAGTATCAGCTTCCTTATTCGAGTGCAACAATCAGAAATGAAATGTCATTTCTAGAAGAACATGGTTATCTGGAAAAGACACATACGTCTTCTGGACGTGTTCCTTCAACGGCAGGGTATCGTTTTTATGTTGATACTTTAATGCAGCCTAGTGTAGATGATGAGATTAAAAATCAGGTTTCAACAATTTTGGGAGATCGACATCGTTCTTTAAATGAAATCATTAAAGAAAGTTGTCAGATTTTAAGCCAGTTGACTCATTTAACAACTGTTGCATTAGGACCAAATGCTATTTATGAACATTTGCAAAACATTACTCTTGTTCCCTTATCTGAACATACAGTAACAGCAATCATTGTGACAGATAAAGGACATGTAGAAAATCGTAATTTCAATATTAAGAATAATGCTTATATGGAAGATTTGACAAGTTGTGTAAATGTCATGAATGAATTGCTTGATGGAACACCAATGAATCAAGTTGTTTATCGTCTTGAAAGAGACGTCAAACCAATCTTGAGTGCTCGTATTAAAGAACATGAGGTTCTCTTTAATGCTTTTCTAGAGGCTTTCATGAAGTTCGCAAAAAATAACATCTATTTTTCTGGTAAAGAAAATATGTTATATCAGCCAGAATATAATGATGTGAATAAGTTGCGTCGCTTAGTGACAGCGTTTGAAAACTCTCAATCATGGAAGAGTCTGGAACCGATTGCTTTGGAGGATGGTGTGAGTGTAAGAATTGGTAGTGATTCACCTATTAAGGAACTTAATGATGTTTCGGTGATATCAGCTTCATTCAAAACAGGGAATGAATCTAAAGGATCTATTTCAGTCATTGGGCCAACACGTATGCCTTATGAAAAAGTCGTTTCTTTAGTTGAGTATATTTCAAAGAGCCTGGAAGAGGTTCTTGCAAATCATGATGATGACGAAGAAGATGAATAGAGGTGAAACAATGGCAAAGGAAAAAAACATGAAAGAAGAAAACGTAACAGAAGAAAAAGAAGTCAATGAAGAAGTCGTTGATGAAACGACAGAAAATCAGGAAGAATCAACACAAAATGATGATGACAAAGAAAGTTTAGAACAACAGTTAAGTAAATTAGAGGAAGAAGTCAATACATGGAAAACGGATTATTATAAAGTTTTTGCTGATATGGAAAACTTAAAAAGACGTTTAGAAAAAGAACATCAGAATTCATTAAAATTTATGATGCAATCTTTTATTGAAGAGTTACTTCCAGTTGTGGATAATTTTGAACGTTCTTTAAATGTTCAAAATCCAAGTGAAGAAGTTCAAACTTTCTTAAAGGGGTATCAGATGATTTTTGATCAGTTGATGGCTATTTTAAAGAAAAATGGTGTAGAAGTTATCGAAGCACAAGGTAAAGAATTCGATCCAAATCTACATCAGGCAGTGATGACAGCGCATGATGAAAATTTCGATCATAACGTTGTTGTCGAAGAACTTCAAAAAGGTTATAAGTTAAAAGATCGCGTTATTCGTGCATCTTTAGTGAAAGTGAATGAATAAATTTTAGGAGGATGATAATTATGGGTAATAAAATTATTGGTATTGATTTAGGTACAACAAACTCATGTGTAAGTGTGATGGAAAATGGTGAAGCAAAAGTTATTGCAAATCCAGAAGGTTCAAGAACAACTCCATCAGTTGTCGCATTTAAAAATGGAGAAATTATTGTTGGTGAAGCTGCTAAACGTCAAGCAGTTACAAACAAAGAAACTGTTATGTCAATTAAAAGACATATGGGTACAAATTATAAAGAACATGTTAATGGTAAAGATTATACACCTCAAGAAATTTCAGCTATGATTTTACAAAACTTAAAAGCAACTGCTGAAGCTTATTTAGGTGAACCAGTCAATCGTGCTGTTATTACAGTGCCTGCATATTTCAATGATGCTCAACGTCAAGCAACAAAAGATGCTGGTAAAATTGCTGGATTAGAAGTTGAACGTATTATTAACGAACCAACAGCAGCTGCGTTAGCATTTGGTGTTGATAAATTAGATAAAGAGCAAAAAGTTTTGGTTTATGACTTAGGTGGAGGAACATTTGACGTATCTATCCTTGACTTAGCTGATGGTATGTTTGAAGTTTTAGCAACTGCTGGTGACAACCATTTAGGTGGAGATGACTTTGACCAAGCTATCATGAATTGGATTGTTGATGAATTCAAGAAAGAACAAGGTGTTGATTTAAGCAATGATAAAATGGCTATGCAACGTGTTAAAGAAGCTGCAGAAAAAGCAAAGAAAGATCTTTCTGGTATGATGCAAACACAAATTTCATTACCATTCATTTCTGCAGGTCCAGCTGGTCCATTACATCTTGAATTAACATTAACAAGAGCTAAATTTGATGAATTAACACATGATTTAGTTATGCGTACAGAAGGACCAGTAAAACAAGCGTTAAGTGATGCTGGTATGTCTCCAAATGATATTGATCAAGTCTTATTAGTTGGTGGTTCTACACGTATTATTGCAGTTCAAGAATCAGTAAAGAGATTACTTGGAAAAGAACCTAACAAATCAGTTAACCCTGATGAAGTTGTTTCTATGGGTGCTGCAATCCAAGGTGGAGTTATCGCTGGAGATGTTAAAGACATTGTCTTATTGGATGTTACACCATTATCATTAGGTATTGAAACAATGGGTGGAGTTATGACTGTCTTAATTGAAAGAAATACTACTATCCCAACAACAAAATCACAAATCTTCTCTACTGCCGCTGATAATCAACCAGCTGTTGATATCAACGTATTACAAGGTGAAAGAACAATGGCTAAGGATAATAAACAATTAGGTTTATTTAAATTAGACGGTATTGAACCTGCACCAAGAGGAGTTCCACAAATTGAAGTCACTTTCAGCATTGATGTTAACGGTATTGTTAATGTTAAAGCTAAAGATATGAAAACACAAAAAGAACAATCTATCACTATTCAAAACTCAACTGGTTTAAGTGATGAAGAAATTGATAGAATGGTTAAAGAAGCTGAGGCTAATAAAGCTGATGATGAAAAGAAACGTAAAGATATCGAAACAAGAAATAAAGCTGAACAAATGATTAATGAAATCGATAAAGCTTTAGCAGAACAAGGTGATAAGATTGATGAAAATCAAAAATCACAAGCTACAGCTTTAAGAGATGAATTAAAGAAAGCATTAGATGCTAATGATATGGCTACACTTGAATCAAAAATGAGTGAATTAGAACAAGTTGCTCAACAAATGGCAGCATATCAATATCAACAATCACAACAAGGAGCTAATCCAACAGGTGATGCTTCAAATACAGCAACTAATGACGACGATGTTGTTGATGCAGACTTTACAGAAAAAAATTAAAATAAAGCCAAGGCTTTGCCTTGGTTTTATCTAGTCAAGAGGTGAGATTATGGCTGAAAAAAGAGATTACTATGAGGTGCTTGGTGTTTCTAAAAATGCCAGTGCTGATGAAATAAAAAGAGCATATCGTAAAATGGCTAAAAAATATCACCCTGATGTCAATAAGGAACCTGGTGCTGAAGAAAAGTTTAAAGAAGTTCAGGAAGCTTATGATGTCTTATCAGATGACAATAAGAAAGCTGCCTATGATCGTTATGGTCATGCTGCATTTGATCAAGCTGGTGGTTTTGGCGGAGGAGCCGGTGGCTTTAGTGGATTTGGTGGCTTTGAAGATGTTGACTTAGGTGATATTTTTGGTTCATTCTTTGGTGGTGGCGGATCACGTCAAAGAAAAAGTGGTCCAATGCGTGGAGAAGATCGTTTTGTTCAATTAGAAATTGATTTTATGGATGCTATCAAAGGAAAGAAAACAGATATTAAAATCAATTTTGATGAACAGTGTCCTCATTGTCATGGTACTGGGGCGAAGACACCAAATGATTACCAGACATGTTCTCGTTGTGGAGGAACAGGAACAATTCGTACGCAACAGCGTTCCCCATTTGGAACATTTGTTAATCAATCTACGTGTCCAGATTGCCATGGTACTGGAAAAGTGGTTAAAGAAAAATGTCCACACTGTCATGGTAATGGATACATCAATAAAAATATTACAGTTGAATTAAATATACCAGCAGGTATTAATACACATCAGCAATTG
Source organism: Massilimicrobiota sp. mt181 (assembly GCF_055420065.1). Classification (NCBI taxonomy): domain Bacteria; kingdom Bacillati; phylum Bacillota; class Erysipelotrichia; order Erysipelotrichales; family Erysipelotrichaceae; genus Massiliimicrobium; species Massilimicrobiota sp. mt181. The sequence continues at coordinate 157,279 of NZ_JBVAYN010000003.1, read as the reverse complement.
CGTGTTCAAGGTAAAGGACATCGAGGAACAAATGGTGGTCCTAATGGTGACTTATATGTTGAAATTTATGTCAGACCACATCAACACTTCCAACGTGATGGTAGAAACATTTATATTTCCATTCCAATTTCAGCAGTTGATGCCACACTCGGTTGTGAAGTAGATGTACCAACAGTTTATGGTGATGTCACATTAAAAGTTCCAGAAGGAACACAACCAGGAACAACATTGCGTTTAAAAGGTAAAGGTGTCAAAGACTTGCGTAGTGATAATTATGGTGATCAATATGTTAAGATTGATGTTAAAATTCCTACAAAATTGTCACGTGAAGAAAAAGACCTTTATCATAAACTGAAAAAAGCATCAAAGAAGGAATCTATCTTTGATCAGTTTAAAAAGGGATTTAAAAGATAACATGAATTTGTTATCTTTTTTTTCGTATAATATATATTATGATAAATAAAAAAAGCATCCTTATAGGATGCAATCTTTATCATTAAGCACTCTTTCTTAGACTTCTTAATTCTCTTGCTGAAATTTTTACTTTTTTTGGTTTACCATTGACTAAAATAGTAGCTTTTTGTAAGTTAACATTCCATTTTCTCTTTGTTGCATTTAATGCATGAGAACGAGAATTACCAGACATAGGTCCTTTTCCGCTCACTTCACATTTTCTAGCCATTATTTTCACCATCCTTTACAAAGTGTCATTCACATACTTTAGTATAATAGCATTAATAAATAAAAAATGCAAATACTTTTTTATATAATTCGTAAAATTAAATGTTATACGAATGAAAATATCATATATGAAAAGTATGAATATTTCAATATTTTTTTAAATTTTATTTACAAGATATTCTAAGTGGGTTATAATGCGTATGCATTACTATGAAATATTGTCATTAATTTAAAAATAAGATATAATATATTTAACTATTTATAAATTTATGATAAGAACGGAGGAATAGTTATGATAACAAAAACAACTGATTTAGGAGATATACATCTTTCATTAGATGTTGTTGCAAGCATTACTGGGGGAGCTGCAACAGAATGCTATGGTGTTGTTGGTATGGCAAGTCAAAAGATTATGAAAGATGGTTTTTATGATCTTTTAGGCAAAGATAATTATGCTAAAGGGATTGTCGTAGAAGATGGGGAAACTGGGATTATTTTAAATGTCTATATTATCGTTGGATATGGAGTCAAGATTTCTGAAGTTGTGTATGAAGTTCAAAAGAAAGTGAAATATGTTTTAGAAACAACTTTGGATATTGATATTGAAGCAGTGAATGTTTTTGTACAAAGCATTCGTGTGACTGATTAGTGGAGGGTTAACATGAAAATCATTGATGGTAAGCTGTTTAAAGAGATGGTTATTACAGGAGCAGCAGTCTTGCATAATAATCATCCTGAAATTGATGCGCTCAATGTCTTTCCGGTTCCTGATGGGGATACTGGAACAAATATGTCTTTGACATTTAGTTCAGGTGCGAGCGAAATCGAGAAAATTGATTCTAACGATATTTATGAAATTTCAAAGAAATTATCTAAAGGTTTGTTGATGGGAGCAAGAGGAAACTCAGGTGTTATTCTATCTCAGATTTTTAGAGGGATTTCTATGGCGTTTGAAGGAAAAAAACAGGTTGATGCTGTAGAACTGGCACAAGCTTTACAAAATGGTGCGAAGGTGGCTTATAAAGCTGTTATGAGACCGGTAGAAGGAACAATCTTAACTGTTATTCGTGAATCTAGTGAAGCTGTTGTAAAATATGCACAACCTGGAATGGAAATTGAAGATGTTTTTTCTTACTTTGTTAAGGAAGCTGAAGAATCATTGGAAAGAACACCAGAATTGTTACCAGTTTTAAAAGAAGTTGGTGTTGTTGACAGTGGTGGAGCTGGACTATTATTAATTATGACTGGGTTTATGGCTGCTTTAGCTGGTGAAGAAATTGAACGTGTAGATATTAAAGGTGAAAATAAGAAAGAAGCATTGGTAGAAGTTGAATCTGATAGTGAAGATGCTTATGGATATTGTACTGAATTTATTTTTAGATTAGATCCTGCAAAGATGAAAGCTTTCAAGGAAGAAAATCTAAGAAATGAATTAGAAAGATTACCTGGAAATAGTATTGTTGTTGTTCAAGATGATGATATTGTTAAAGTGCATGTACACACATTAAAACCAGGAAATGCTTTGAATGTGGCACAACGTTATGGTGAATTTATAAAGTTAAAAATAGAAAATATGCAGGAACAGCATAATTCTATTTTAGAAGCTAATAATACTCCAGCTGCCAATGCCAAAGCAACTTTAACTGCACCAAAAGCAGAACCAAAAGATGTTTCAATTATTAGTGTGGCTGCTGGTGATGGAATTAAAGATATGTTTTTAGAATTACATTGTGATTACGTTGTTAGTGGTGGGCAAACAATGAATCCTTCAGCTGAGGATATTGTTCAGGCTATCCGAGATGTTCATGCAAAACATGTCATTATCTTACCTAATAATTCTAATATTGTAATGACTGCTCAACAAGCTGCAATTATTTTAGAAGATGAAGTTGATGTTCATGTGATTCCTTCTAAAACAATTCCTCAAGGATTATCTGCATGTATCATGTTTAATCCTGAAGTTTCTTTAGAAGACAATTTGAATGAAATGAATGATGCGATTGCTCATGTGAAAACTGGACAAGTCACATTTGCAATTAAAGATACAAATATTGATGGTATAGATATTAAAGCTAATCAGTATATGGCACTATGTGAAAAAGAAATCGTCGCATGTGTACCAGAAAAAGTTGAGGCATTGAAAGAAACATTAAATGGATTAGTAGATGAAGATTCAGAAATTATCACTTTAATTTATGGTGAAGATGTGACTGAAGATGAAGTTGAAGAAATTGAAAACTATGTCGAAGATCAATTTGATGTTGAAATTGAAACAGTTAATGGAAAACAACCTGTTTATTCATTTATTGTGGGTGTTGAATAAAATATTTATTGTAGAATACGAAAAGCTCGATTTTATCGAGCTTTTTTCATGTCTGAATGTCATAAAAAATCAAGTAATGTTTTTCTAATGATTTTTAGTACGTATTTTTATTTGGTTTTGTTTATTTAAACAATTTATTTTTTCTATAATAATATCAAATATTGTTTTTAAAATATTTTTTTATTGCTATTCATTAATAAAACAATAAGTATTAGACATATTTATTTTGTTTAAGAAAAAGATAAATTTGATAAAATTGTTTTTACTACTACTTAAAGTATTGATATAATGAACTGCGTGAGATGAAGTATGATATGATTCTATTAAAAGGTTAAGGTGAAAATGATGCTACAAATGACATTATTAAATATGTTTTCTGAGTTTTGTTTTTTTGACGCTTATTATAAGACAATCAAAAAAAAGAAATCAAGACTGTTACTCCTCATGCTTGGCTTGATTGCAAGCTGTTTAAATTCATTTGTTTTATATCCTCTTTATTATCGTTATCATCTAGGACCTCTTTCTTTTAGTACGATTATCAGTATAACACTTAATTGTTGTGCAATCATTGTTCTTGAAAGAAGAAATATAAAAGAAATTATCATGCGAATTACAATCCTCTATCTTTTCTTTCTTATGATAACATTTCCTATTGCAATGATATTGGTATCACTCTGGCAATATGTCTGCGTTATTTTAAATGTTTCTGCATCAATTTTAAGTATTGGCAATACTTTATCAAACGCAATAGGTTTCATTGTCTATTATTATTTAATGCTTTGGATTTATAAAAGGTTTGAATTAGAGAATGTAATGCAAAACATTCTTAAAAAATATAAAAGAACATGGAAAATGATATGTTTCGAAGCAGCTGTTTTCTTTTTGATATGTGGTATGGAGATTTCACAAAGTATTGAGTTAAATACAGTAGGCATTAATATTTTAACGTATATCTTTATGTATGTAGGTGTTATTTCATTTACAAGAAGAGTACGACTTCAACAGCTTCAAAAAGAAAGCGAAGAATTGAAAAACATGATTGTTGATCAACAAAACATGTATATTAATGAATTAGAAGATATTCAAAAACAAATGCGTATTTTTCGACATGACTATCAGAATCAAATGTCATCATTATATTTATCAAGCCAAAAAGGGGATATAGAAAATGTAGAAAGATCATTAAAAACAATGATCAATGATTTTGATGAACACATTGGAAAGAAAATGAACATAACCAATCAATTAGCTAATATTCAAATTCCAGAAGTGAAAAGTTTGTTGATGAAGAAAATGACAGAGATGCAGAAATCTCATATCTCAGTAAAGTTGGAAGTTTTATATCCATTTTCTAAAATAAATATGCCATTATTTGATTTTATACGTTGTCTAGGAATTCTTATCGACAATGCAATAGAAGAAGTAAAAGATAATAAAGGTTTTATTCATCTTGTTTTACTGGTGGGTTCCCACGGTCAGCTGACATTAACTATTAGCAATACGATTCATAGAGAAATTGACTGCGAGAAAATATTTCAAGAAGGATATTCAACAAAAGGAAATAATCGCGGGATGGGATTAAGTATACTTCAAGAAATCATACATCGTAGTGAAAATATGACGATGGAAACAAGAGTGGAAAATAATGAATTTATTCAGGAGATAATGATATGTTAGTAACTATTTTAGAAAATTTAATTTTAAACTTTCTTTTAGCTTTTCTGATTCTCATTCATTATCAAAAAATAAGATATATGCAAGTTAATTATTTGAAAGCATTCGGAGTAACATTATTATCTTGTATTGTCTATACACCTCTATTTGGAATACTGCAGATGCTTTTTCCTTCTCTCAATTCCTTTTTAAATAGCAATAGCGCTATTTATTATTTTTTTGCGAATATATCCAATATTATAGTCTTTGAGATTATGATTTATTTTTTAATTGATAGAAATCTAAAGTTATCCATCTTTCTTTTTTCACTTTTATGGTCCTTATATCAGCTAATTATCTATACATTTAATAACATTATTTACTTATTTTCTAATCATCAGCATATACTTTATTACTTGTTTTCCTATGTGAATTTATTTTTAACATATATGGTCATTGATTATCTAATCAAACGAAGTCATATTCATACTTATATCAATATGCTAGAGGAACATCCTATATCCTATTCTAAAATCATTGGATTATCTGTTGGGTTTTTGTCAATTTTTCCAGTAATACAGATAATCATTCAAAGAGAAGAACCAGGGTTTATGGCAATAGAACAATTCATACTGACATTTGTTGTTATAGGTATTCTTGCTTTATTCTATTTCGTTATTCAAAGTGTTCAAGCCAAAGAACAACAAAAATATTTGAGTATGATGTTACAACAACAAAATCTTTATATTCAGTCATTGGAAACAATTCAACAGAATATGAGAGAGTTTAAACATGATTATCATAACATGATGGTTTCCCTGTATTTACAAAGCAAAGAAGGAAATGTACAGAAAATTGAACAGCAGCTAGCTCAAATGATGAATGATTTTGATGATTCTATTGGTGAAAAAATGAATCTTGTAACACAATTATCGAATATTAAGATTAGTGAAATAAAGTCTTTGCTGATGGAAAAACTTACCATTATGCAAAAAAAGAAAATCCCTGTTAAACTAGAGATATTATATGAAATCAAATCTATCAACATGAATGTTATAGATTTTACACGTATTCTAGGTATCCTATTAGATAATAGTATTGAGGGAGTTGAATCCTATCATGGAGATATTGTAATTATTATGCTTCAGCAGGATTCTCGTCTTTCTTTGCGTGTTGAAAATACCATTCATGAACAGATAGATATTCATGAAATCAGTAAACCAGGGTATTCAACAAAAGGAAGTACAAGAGGAATGGGACTTTCAAGTTTAGAAAAAATAATCGTGAAATATCCCAATATTATACATAATGTCATGTGTGAAAATGATAGATTTATTCAGGAAATAACGATTCTAGAGAGGAGTAGGACAAATGATAAAAATCTTTCTTTGTGATGATGAGACAGTTATTTTAAATAGAATCAAAGAACTTATAGAAAAAGAAATTATCATTCATGCATATGATTTTTGTATAGAGGGTTCATTTGACAGTCCTATAGCATTATTGGAAAAGGTTCGTACATCTAAAGATAGACGCAATATCTATTTTTTAGATGTTGAATTAAAACATCCAGAGTATGATGGATTTCTATTAGGAAAAGAAATCAGAAGTATGGATCCCAATGCGACGATTGTCTATATAACGAGTTTTAAGGATTTAGCTTATAAAACATTCCAGTATCATATAGAAGCTTTTGACTATATTGTGAAAGATAAAGATAAACTTAAGGATAGTATTTCAAAGTGTTTGCAATCAATTATTTCACGATTACAAGAGGAAAGAAAAGATCCAGTGGAATGCTATACATTTCGTAGTGGTGATATGATTCGTCATATTCCTATTGATGACATTCTATTCTTTGAAACATCTTCACGTCCTCATTTTGTGATATTACATGGACTTCATCAGCGCATTGAGTTCATTGGTAATTTAAGTGATATTGAAAAAGAGCTAGGAAAAAACTTTCTAAAGATCCATCGCTCTTACCTGATAGCGTTAAATAAAATAGATCATATCGATCTTAAGAGAAATATTGTAAAAATTGGAAACAGCGAATGTGCTGTATCTAGAAGAATGAAATCAGAACTATTGAAACGTATGAATCAGTAGTTCTTTTTCATTTTAGGAAGTGAGACATACCGATTAGGAAGGATGAATCACAAACTTTCTCTATTTTGATATATTGCTCTTGTAAAGGAGGAATTATCTATGGATAAAGAAGTGATTCGTTTGGATCATATTTCAAAACAGTTCAATCAGACACCAGTATTAAAAGACATCACTGCAAAACTGCATAAAGGTGAAATCTTAGGTTTTTTAGGACCAAGTGGTGCTGGAAAAACAACAACAATAAAGATCATCACAGGACAATTACATCAGACATCTGGAGAAGCTTATATTTTAGGAATCAATTCCAAACACATAGATGAAACAATCTATGAGCAGATCGGTATTGTCACAGACACAAGTGGAATCTATGATTATGTCAGTGTTTATCAGAATATGGAAATGTTTGCGAAAATCCTAGGAGTCAAGAAAACAAATATTGAAGAGATTTTAAAGAAAGTTGATTTATGGGAACATCGTCAGAAACTAGCTGGTAAGTTATCCAAAGGACAGACACAACGATTGATTCTCGCAAGAGCTATTTTGCATAAACCAAGAGTGTTATTTTTAGATGAACCAACGTCTGGACTTGATCCATCAACAGCAATGGAAATTCATAAACTATTAAAGCAGTTGAAAGAAGAAGGCATGGCTATCTTTTTAACAACGCATAACATGGAAGAAGCTACAAAACTATGTGACTATGTCGCTTTATTAAATAATGGAGTTATTGTTGAATATGGAACACCAGAATCATTATGTTTGAAATATAATCAACAGAAAAAATACAAAATCAAACTTAGAGATGGAAATAGCTATTTTATGGAACAGAATCCTGAAAATTCAAATCAGATTTCAAAGTGGCTCATTCAAAAGGAAATAGAAACGATTCATTCATGTGAACCAACATTAGAAACTGTATTTTTAGAAGTGACAGGGAGGGAGTTATCATGAAAACAATTCATATCAACAAGATAGCAGCCGTTATTGAAATGAAAACGAGAGCATTCTTTAGAAAAAACTGTATCATCATGCCAATATTTGCGATTGGTTTTACCATTATGTTACGATTCTTATATCAATATGTCGCAAACGATGGTGCGTTTAATGCAGTATTGAATGCTGAAGCATTAGCAATGGGACTTGTGACCAATATTGGAGGAAATGGAATTTATTGCTGTAGTTTATTATTAGCAGAAGAAAAGGAAAAGAAGACACTAAGAGTATTGATGACATCTTCTGTCAATGCATTGGAGTTCTTTCTAGGAAGTATTCTACCCGTTTTTTTCTTTACATCAGTGATTAACTTTCTTTTAGTACCTATCAGTGGAATGACTTTAACATTAACGCAATGGACTTGGTTTGCAGTTATGACAATACTAGGAACACTAACAAGTTGTATCCTTGGTATGTTATTAGGCATTTTTGCGAAAGATCAGGTCAGCACATCAACAATCACAACACCATTCATTTTAACATTAATGCTAGTGCCAATGTTTTCAACAATCATTGAAAGTTTCAAAACGTTTTCGCATTTCATATTTACAGGAGCCATTATGGAAATGATATCAAACATGGCATCTCATCAAACTCCATATGTAGAATTGGGAGGTCTATTTGTCATGATTATAGAGATTATTCTCGCTATTTTATTGTTTATCTTTTTTTATAAGAAAAATGGATATGAGAAAGACTAAAAGGCTGTAACGAGTTATGAGATTAAAATTCTCACTCGTACAGCCTTTTGTCTGTTATTGATGGATAAAATCTATAACCATCTGTGCTGTTTCTAAAGCTTTTGTAGCAATCAAAGGATGATTTCCGTTTTCCCATATTTTATATTGAATAAGTGTATTGTTTTTTGCAATCTCATGAAATTCTTTTTCTAAATCATTATTCAACATTTCATCAGTTTTGCTTGCACTCATCAATAATGGAATCTTTATATCAGATATATCAGAAATAAATAAAGGGATATTTTTCTTTTTCAGATTGATAAGTGCTTCTGTATCTTTATCAATGACTTCTTCCCAATCATATCCTTGACACCATTCATAAAAACCTCTTGACTGCTCATCAGATTTCGCAAATTCCCTTTCTTTTAAAATACCTTCTGCAAAACCAACTGGAAGTGTTCTTCCATCAAAACTGTCTGCGATGACTTTATGAAATCGTTCAGGTGCTTCTAAAGCGGCATTAATGGCGGCATATGCACCACCGCTTGTTCCTAAAAGATTAATATTGTCGATATTTAAATGATTTGCTAGGGCTATGATTTGATGTCCTTGGTCAATCCAAATATTTTCAGGAAATTGATTAATACGCTCAGAAAGACCGTTTCCTAAAAAATCAATGAGAATAATTTGAAAATCATTTTTATAGAAATCTAGAAGAAACGTGAACATTTTTGATGATGCAGTATTTCCATGAAGCAACATTAAAGGAATTCCTTCACCAATAACAGAATAATAGATATTTTTATTATGATATTGAAAATAGCTCATATTGTTAGCCTCTCATAAATTTATCATTGTTTTATCGCAAGGCTCATATGATTGCCTTGCAGATTATTCGATTCTCATTTTGATCACCATTCCTTTATATAGTTAATTGATTGATTTTCTGTTGTAAAAGATCTAAAAATTCACAAGCTTCCATACCATCCATTTGGACATGATGAAATTGAAAAGATATTTTGAGTTCTGTTGTTTGGTTGTTTTCTTTATATTTTCCCCATAGCATAAATGGATTATTAAATATACCACTATACATATTAATGATGCCATCAATATCATATTTGATTAAGCTAGATGTTCCGATGATCATATGATCTTCAATTTCATAGTCTTGGCAAGTTTCATAGACTTTCTTGGTTAATTGAAGATATGACTGATTAAAATCTTCTAGATTTGAAGTAAATGGGATATCACAAGTATTTATCGTACCTGAGTTATTTGCAACAATGACATTTAATCCTATCTTGTTATACTGAAACATTTTTTGAACTATAGGTAATAAATAAAACTCTTTAATTTCACTGGCGGCCAATCCAATGCAGTAGCACATCAGCATGTTTAATTTATATCCACCTTTTTTTAATTTCATTAAATGAGATATATCTAGTGTTTTAAATATTGTCACCATAGGCATTGGGGCATTGATATAGAGTTCAAAACTTTTCGCTCGATTGGTATCTTTTGGATTGATTTCTTGCATATTCCTACCTCCACTATATATTTTTATTATAACGCTATTTGAATAAAAGTTAAATCTTCATTGTTTTGATTACTTTTTTAAAGTGGGAACTATTATAATTTGTTGAAAACAATCTTGACATTTTATTATCTATCTTCTTTTGTTAGAAAAATGAATATAAAAAGATTGAAAATGAGTATAAACTGAATTTTTTTCATTTATGAAAAGAAGTATATTGACATCTGTACATAACAGTATTATACTGTACTTGTAAAAGCAATACAGTATAATACAAAAGGACGGTGATTGAATGGAAATATTTATAAATAATCATGCGAGCGTTCCTATTTATGAACAGATTTCATCACAAATAAAAGCACTGATCATTAGTGGAGAGCTAAAAGCTGGTGAAGCACTTCCTTCTATTCGAGGACTTGCAAAATCATTGCATATTAGTGTTTTAACGGTACAGAAAGCATATGATACTCTTCAAGCAGATGGTTTTATTGAAACAACAGCAGGAAAAGGATGTTTTGTATCTGCACAAAATCAGGATTTCTATTTAGAAGAGCAACAGAAAAGGATTGAAGAGCATTTTACAGAAGCTATAGAAATAGCGAAAGTCAGTGGAATAAAACTTGATCAACTGCAGTCTTTATTATCTTTGTTATATGAGGAGGATTAAGATTATGGAGAAATTAGCATTAAAACTTGATGGTGTGACAAAACATTATAAGGATTTTACCTTAGATAAGATTTCTTTTTGTGTTCCTGAGGGAAGCATCGTGGGATTGATTGGTGAAAATGGTGCGGGAAAAAGTACAACTATTCAATCGATATTAGGTTTGACTAAAAAAGACAGTGGAACAATTACATTGTTGGGAAGTTCCGATATTGATGAAGTTTCTAAAGATGAAATTGGAGTTGTATTTGATGGAAATAATTATCCGGATGTACTCAATGCAAAACAGCTAGGAAAAATTTTTGCCAATATCTATAGTTCATGGGATATGAACACATATGAACAATTACTGTCAAAATTTAAACTTCCAATGAATAAAAAAATCAAGAATTTCTCTAAAGGAATGAAAATGAAATATGCCATATCTGTAGCTTTTTCGCATCATTCAAAACTATTGATACTTGATGAAGCGACAAGTGGCTTAGATCCTATCATTCGAGATGAAATACTAGATATGCTGTTAGACTTTATCCAAGATGAAGAACATTCAGTTTTGGTTTCATCTCATATCACAAGTGATTTAGAAAAGATAGCTGATTATATTGTATTCATTCATGAAGGTAAGATCATTTTCTCAAAACCTAAAGATGAACTGTTAGAAAAATATGGCATTATCAAATGTGGTGCAGCTCAATTTGATGCATTGGATAAGGAAGAAATTATCGCATATAGAAAACAGGATTATGAATGGCAGGTATTGGTAGCTGATAGACAGAAAGCAGAAAAGAAATATCCAAAAGCTATGGTTATACCTGCAAATATTGATGAAATCATGCTGATGTATGTAAAGGGGGCGAACTAGATGAAAGGTTTATTATTAAAAGATTATTACATTATCAAAAGCAGTTTGCTTATCTTAGCAGTCGTATTTGTTATTATTGGAGCAAGTCTATCTTATCTTTCAACACCATGGGTGTTAACCGTATTGGCAACAGTATTATTAGGAATGATTGTTACAACGACGATTACTTTAGATAAATCATCAGGATGGATCAAAACAGTCTTAACAACTCAGATTTCTAGAGGAACATACACTGATAGTAAATACATTTCTTATTTAGGATTAAGTTTAATTGGATTAATATTTGGAATCATCTTTGGTTATATCGCCTCAACTGTCATTGGAAAAAGCAATGATGGTGCAATGGTATTTGTATGTGTCAGTGTCGCCATGGCATTGCTTGCAGGCGGAATCATTCTGCCATTCTATTTTCTTACTGATGAAACAAAAAGTATTCTAGGTTCAATTATCGCTTATCCTGTTTCTGCCGGAGTGTTTATTGGTTTATTCCTTCTTTTAGGAAATCACTTATCAACATATGTGATTATTTTGATTGTATCACTAGCTGCCTTCATTGTATCTTGGGTTCTTACTAAAAAGGTATTGTTAGTAAAAGATTTATAGGGAGGAAATCATATGAAACAGTATGAATATGTTGAATTAAAATATGAAGCTAAAGATGTATTGTTTCTCATGACTTCTGATTATAAGAAAATCATCAATGAATATGCAGAAAACGGATATTCCTATGTAGGATACATCCCAAAGTTGATTGATACAAAAGGATGCTTAAGAAAAATTGATTTGATATTTGAAAAAGCGAATTAGGCATTATTTAACTGTACCAAAAAAGGTGCAGTTTTTTTAATGCCAGTTTTAATTTGATATTATATAGTTTATGTTGAAAATAAAAGAATCCTATACATTCTTAATAAAGAATTATATGTAATGTAATTATAGTTTTGAAAAATGAACGTAACTTAATTTATGATTTTTTATAATGACTATCTATTGTATTATGAGTATCTTTGCCATATTCTATAAATATGGAGGAGATAAAAATGCAAACAAAAAAAGAAGATATAGAACAGAGGATTATCGAAGTAGCAACAGATGAATTCATGAAAAAAGGATACGAGAACACTTCAATGAGAGTCATTGCATATAAAGCAAATACTAGCCTCGGAAATATATATCATTATTTTAAAAACAAGGAACTCTTATTACAAACAATTATTATGCCAACATTAGAAAATATTGAATATATGATGGATCAGCATATATTCAATAGTAAAGATAATATGCTAACGAAAGATGAAGCAATGGCGTATGCAGATCATCTGGATGAATTATTTGAACAAAGTGAGTTAAGATGTTTTCTTGATAAAAAGGTCGTTATAATTCTAAATTTAGAGAGTTCTTCTTTGCTAGAGAGAAAAGAAAAACTATTAAAAAAATTACAAGAACATATACAGCTACATTTTTATATGCAAGAAAATGGGCATTATTCAAAATTGATAATAGATGTATTAGCAGATTGTTTAAGACATGTTCTAATAGAATATGAGGATATTGAACAAGCAAAGATAGAATTTATTAATGTATTCAAATTATTCAGTACAGGAATAATAGGTCAAATGAAGTGTCAGTAATCCAAAAGGAGCATAAGGTTATGGCAAAAAAGAGGATGCTAAAAATCAGCAGATACTATTTAATGTTTATGCTAGTTGCATGTACTGGCGCAAGTATATGGCAATTATATTTACCACAAATAGGAGAAGCATTTACAGATTGGGGTATATCTGTTGGCTGGCAACGTGAAATTTCGTTATGGAATATAGCGATTATTGTTTCAATTGTAATTGCTTTAAGAAGCAATAATACAGAAATGATAAAAATATTAGTTATACAATCAGTAATACTCTGCTGGTTACTTGGAATCAATCATCTTATTTCGTTGTTAATGAATTTCACTTTTAAATATTTGATTCACATATTAGGAATATTTGAAGTAATGCTAGTAGGGGGTGTATGGGGAACATATATTTTGTATAAATATTTCATTCAACAAAAATGTATCTCAATTGAACATATGAATTAAAACTGTGCCTAGTAAAAGGTGCAGTTTTTTTGAAACATACTTGTTTATTTTTTTGCATATATCGTAGACTAAATAATGGGTTTAAATATCTATATTTCAATATAAATTTTAATTCATTGACATAAAATTTTTATTCAATTAAGATTGAAATTGAGGAAGATCTTGCTCGAAATCAACGAGGAGGAAAAATAATATGTATCATGGAAGATTCAAAGGTAGTCACTATGATTGTGGTTTTCGTTGGGGAACTTTATTAAGAAAAAATAATAAAATTATTGCGAATCAGCATACATTTGTTGTCAATGAAGAAAAAAAGGAATTTGCTAAGCAATGTGTGTCTATTTATGAAAAATATTATCCAGAAATTTTAGATGAAATAAAAGGGATTGCTGATGGACAGCAAACGTCATATGAAGATATGCTCACTTTTTTATTGAGTATGTACTGTTTTGAATTCAATAATAAATGTACGTGTATGGCAATCAGTGATAAAAATCAAATTATCTTAGGAAGAAACAGTGATTTTTTAGTTGAATTAGAGAAACTTTATATGAACTGTTTGTATAATTTAGATAATTGCTACTCATTTAATGGAAATACGACAGCGTTTGTTGAAATGGAAGATGGTATCAATGAGCATGGCTTAGCAGTAGGGATGACATTTATTTATCCGCAGAACATTATGCCTGGAATGAATGCAGGAATGCTCGTTCGCTATATTCTGGAAAAATGTCAAACACTACAGGAAGCTATTCAATTTATTAAGACAGTTCCCGTTGCTTCTAATCAAACGATTACAATAGCAGATGCTTTAGGAAACATTGCAATAGTAGAGTGTAATAGTCAAAATGTTGTGGTCATTTATCCTTTAGAAAATGAAAATTTTGTTACTACAGCAAACAACTTTAACTCGTCACAAATGAAAAAATATAATGAACACAATATTGATGACTGGAATTCATCATTAAGACATCAAATTGCATATCAGTCATTAAAAAATAATGATTTATCAATGGAACTTATTTTTGATATATTATCTGGAAAGCATGGATTTATGTGTCAGTATGATAGAAGAAAAGGTGCAGATACTGTATGGTCTGTAGTTTATGATATTAAAAATAAAAAAATATATAGAGTTGAAGGAAATCCATCAAGAAAACAATATCAGGAAGATCATCGATTTAAATTTTCTTATTGATATAGTTAATGATTGTCAAACATTTTTTATAATGGGATAATGATTATATCAAGTACATTATAAAGGAGAAAATAAAAATGAAATTAAAGAACCCTATGTTAGTAGTCACTGATATAGATAAATCAGTTGAGTTTTATAAAAGAGTCTTTGGACTTCATGTGATTATGGATTTTGGAGCTAATAAAACTTTAACTGGAGGTTTGTCTTTACAGACAGTTGAAACATACAAAGAATTTATCAGTGCAAGTGAAATCACCTTTGGAGGTAATAATTTTGAAATTTATTTTGAAGAAGATAATTTTGATAAGTTTATTGATAAATTAAAAGAGTGTGACATTGAATATGTACATCCTGTTATAGAACATTCATGGGGACAACGTGTAGTTCGATTCTATGATCCAGATAAGCATATTATCGAAGTTGGAGAAAATTTAAAAGTCGTATGCAAACGTTTCTTAAATAGTGGACTGACACCTGAAAAAGTAGCAGAACGTATGAATGTACCCATGAAATTTGTAAATGCGTGTTTAAAGTAAATCAATAAAAATAGTCAAAAAGAAGTTATTTATATGGTCTAGAGATTGTAAGCATTATTTCAAACAGTCTCATTGCATTGAATTTCTTATCTCTTTATAATAAAGATAGGAGGTGTTAAAGTATGGCTAATGAAGAAAAAAAGGATTTTAATGCCATGTTACACGATAATAAAGATATGCCTAAGTTTCAGGTAATTACAGATCAAAAAAGTATTGAAAAATATGGTGGAAATAATATGTATTTTGCTCCACCAATTGATTACGACAAAGTCATGAAGAAAATACCTTATGGAAAAGTTATCACTATAGGGAAAATTCGAGAATTTTTTGCAAAAGAGAACGGTGCAGATTTTACCGAACCTATTACTGCAGGAGTTTTTGTATCTATTGCAGCATGGGCGAGCTATCAGCGAACTGAGGATGAAACTCCATACTGGAGAACATTAAAAGCAAATGGAGAATTGAATTCAAAATATCCAGGAGGTATAGAAGTCCAAAAAGAAAAACTTGAGGCTGAAGGACATACAATTATAAAAAAGGGACGCAAGAATATAAAGTATTATGTAAAAGATTATGAAGATGTACTTTTTGATTTGAATAAGGAACATTGAAGGTGATTAAAAAACGAAAGTGAGGGGAACTCATTTGAAAAAAGTTATTATATATATTCATGGTAAAGGTGGCAATTATCTTGAAGCTGAGCAATATAAGAAAAATTGCCCTGGCTTTGATATTTACGGAATAGATTTTAACGACTATCTTCCTTGGATTGTAAAAAATAAATTTGTTGATTTTTATAATAATGTTCAAAATACATATGATCAAATTTATATACTGGCAAATAGTATTGGTGCCTATCTAGCAATGCACTCACTACAGAAATGTAAAATCAAAAAAGCGTTATTTATATCTCCGATATTAGATATGGAGCAGTTGATAATAGATATGATAAATTGGGCAAATACTTCAGAAAAAGAATTGGCTGAGAAAAGAGAAATACAGACAGATTTTGGAGAAACATTATCTTGGGAATACTTATGTTTTGTTAGAGATAATCCAATAATATGGAATGTTAAAACTGAAATATTGTATGCAGAACATGATAATTTAACATCAAGAAAAACGGTAGATGAGTTTATAAATGATCATAATGCACATCTTACCATAATGGAAAATGGTGAGCATTGGTTTCATACTGATGAGCAAATAGAGTTTTTAAATAACTGGATGAAAAATGTCATATAACAAAAAAACTTATAGAAAGTTATAAATACGAGTTGAGGAGGTACATAGCCATAAAAAATATGATTGCATATTGTGGACTTGATTGTGAAAAATGTGATGCATATCTTGCAACAATGAATGATGACCAGGAGTTGAGAAAGAAAACTGCTAAGCTATGGTCTCAATTAAATAATGCCCCAATTTTTCCAGAGCATATTAATTGTCAAGGGTGTCGTGTTAATGGTGTGAAAACTGTATTTTGTGATAGTATGTGTGGTATTCGTCAGTGTGCATTGAAAAAGGGTGCTGGTACTTGTGGTGATTGTTCAGATTTAGAAAAATGTCCTATTGTTGGTGCAATTCTAAAAAATAATCCGTCTGCTTTAAAAAATTTAAAAGAATGAATTTTCATTTGAAAGGAAGTGTAAAAATGCCGACTTCTCATATAAAAGTACTGATTGATAGTGATATCCAAAAAGTTTGGGAAGTTGTTTTCAATGTTGATCAATACAAGTTATGGCGTAGTGATTTAAGTCAAGTAGAAATCATAAATGAAAAACAATTTATTGAATACACTAAAGAACATTTTGCTACTACTTTCACTGTTACTGTTGTAGAACCGTATAAACGTTGGGAATTTGATATGGAAAATAATAATATACAAGGTCATTGGATTGGTATTTTTATTTCTAAAGAAAAGCAAACAGAAATAGAATTTATTGAAGATGTACAAGCTAAAAAATGGTTTATGAAGCCATTTGTTAAATCTTATTTAAAGAAACAACAAGTACAATTTGTTGAAGATTTGAAGAAGTCATTAAAGAGGTATTGAAATTAAGGAGGGGGTATTCATGAAAATAGAGATTGGAAAGGATTTTCCTAAGTATTTCAAGTCTTCATACCCAGAAGAATTTGAATTGTTTTCACATTTTGAAGTGACAGCAGGAATACCTACAGTTTTATTTGCAGTGACGACTTGGAAAGAGAATGGGTTCCCAAATGTATGTTTTCATTCCTGGAGCAGTTTTCATGGAGATAAGACAGCTTTCTTTGCGGTGATGGGGAATTTATACCAACATACGCATACATATGCAAATATAAAACGAGATAAATGTTTCTGTATTAATTTTCTTCCTATTAGTTACTATGATCAACTTGTCAATACAATTCATCATAATCAAATTGAAGATGATGAATTTTCAGTAGGGCAATTGACACTTGATTATGCCAAAACTATATATGCGCCTGTTATTCGTGAAGCTTTTATCAATATGGAATGTACTTTAAAAGATATACAAGATTTGAGTGGAACAGGAATCACTGCAATGATTATTGGTCAAGTACAGCATATATCGGTTGATGAGAATTATGCACAAGGATATAAGCGATATGAAGAGGATGGATTTATGATGCTTATACCTGCACCTCAAGATCTTCTTACTGGAGAACCGAATCAATCTGCTATAGCTACAATAAAAATTGAAAAATACGATTAAAAAATAGAAAAAACAAAATTGAGTTAATTGAAGATGAAATATATTAAATAAAGATACTTTGAGTATGTTTCAATTGATTCTTTTTTGTTTTTCATTTATAATTATACATACCAAGAGTATGTAAAGGAGTGATGATGATGGCAAGAAATAAACATCCTGAAATAACAGTCAACAAAATATTAGAAGTCTCTCAACGATTATTCTTAGAAAAAGGATATGATAACACAAAAATTCAAGATATAGCAGATGAATTAGGTATGACAAAAGGAGCCATATATCATCATTTTGAGTCTAAAGAAGAAATCATGAATAAGCTGGGTGAAACCATGTTTATTCATAATAATCCTTTTGAGATAGTCAAAAAAAGAAAGGATTTAAATGGTTTAGAAAAAATGAAGTTAGTCATTCAACTTCATCAGTCTGATGAACACATGGTAGAATTGACAAACCAGGCATTACCACTTTTAGAAAATCCTCAAATACTAGCCAAAATGTTTGAATCTAATTATCAGAATTTGCTTCCTTATTGGCTTGAATTGATTAAAGAAGGACAAGAGGATGGTTCTATAAAAACAAATCAGCCAAAAGAGTTAGCTGAACTCTTCATATTAACGGATTTATGGATGATTCCATCACTGTTTCCTGGAAATGCCGATGACATCAAGAATCGTTATAAGTTTGTTACTATCATGTTAGGGAAGATAGGATTGCCGCTTTATGATGAAGAGATGATCGAAAAAATTGGTAAGTTACCATATTATAAATGAAAATATTGCCTTTTGATAAGGCAATTTCAAATGGGAATATACATACTTCAGGTATGTATTTGGTAAGAAGGAGGAAGAAAAATGACAAAAATATTTATTCATGGTTCAGGGCATAAAGGTAGCAGCTGGAATGAAGTGGTTAAGAATATGTATTATAACAAAGATATATTATGTCCAGATTTATCGTCAATTCTTAATGGCAAAGGAGCATGTTATTCTCATTTGTATTCTTCATTTGTTGAATATTGTCGTGAAATGGAAGGACAAATTGATTTATGTGGGCTTTCATTAGGTGGAATATTAGCTTTAAATTACGCTATAGAATATCCTGAAAAAATAAGATCATTAGTCCTTATTGGAACACCGTATAAAGTGCCAAAATTTATGTTTCTTATCCAAAATATTATTTTTAGATTATTACCAAAGTCAACATTTAAGGGTATGGCTTTTGATAAGAAAAATACATTTATTTTAGGACATTCTATGAAGAAGCTGGATTTTAGTCATAAAGTACAACTGATCAAATGTCCAACATTAATCATTTGTGGAGAAAAAGATAATGCTAATATGAAGTCAGCTTCTTTTTTATCTCAAAATATCACAAAATCAAAATTTGTTGTTATCAAACAAGCTGGACACGTTATCAATGAAGATAAGCCAAAAGAATTAGCATATATACTTGATCAATATTATGCTGGAATTGAATGACTCTTTTTCATTATAAGATTTTAGTTTATAAATATTTGATTAAAGAGATGAGCAAATCTCATTTCTATAAAGATTATACTGTGCTTTCTTTTAAGTAAGTACTTTACAAATTGGGTATATCAAAATATAATAGAATTGTAACTATTATAGGACAAGTGAGTAAGTTTATGGAATCCATTCATTCGCAAGATTTTAAAGATATTTCACGCATTTTATCATATTGAAATGATATCAAAATGTAATGAAAATCTTATGAAATCAGTATTTGTAAAATGGTTATTGGATGAATATGTAGATTTCATGTATTTAGCAAATGAATGGAAAATATTTGCTAGAGTTTTGACTTAATTTTAATAAGGAGGAATTTGATCATGAGAAAAAATATTCAAACAACTGAGGCTATATTCCCAATGCCAGTATTGATGATAGCGACTTATAACGAAGATGGAAGCATTGATGTTATGAATGCCGCTTGGGGAACAATGTTAAGTAGAGATCAGGTGATATTAAATTTAACTGAAACACATAAGACTGTTAAAAATATTAAACAAAGAAAAGCCTTTACTGTTAGTATTGCTGATGGTCAACATGTTGTAGAAGCTGATTATTTTGGAGTTGTATCAGGTCATAATACACCAAATAAATTTGAAAATAGTGGCCTTACAGCAACAAAATCAGAAAATGTAGATGCACCAATTATCAATGAATTTCCTATTTGCTTTGAATGTGAATTTATCGAGTATCAAGATGATGAGTATGGATGTGGAGTCATTGGAAAAGTTGTCAATGTTACTGCTGATGAAAAAGTTATGAAAGGAGACAATGTTGATATTGAATTAGTGAATGCTATTGCATTTGATCCATATACTCATGGATACTATACAGTAACAAAAAGAGTTGGAGAAGCCTTTAAGGACGGCTTAAAATTAAAAAAATAAGACTTTGATGAAAAGACAGATGATTAATGAAAGTTATCTGTCTTTTATAGTCTAAAGGCAAATAATCATTATACATTGAATGATATTGTGTCAAAATAATCAATGTAAAAAATAGTTATTGGAAAACTATCAAAATAGCATTAGAAACACATGGTGAAATGAAAGATTAATTTTATTGAAAAAGAAATGATGATATTACTAAAAATAATTTTATAAAATATATAAAAAAATTACTCTCATTTAATAGAAAGTGTTGATTGAATGAATTCTTTTGTTGAATTCATGTTTTTATTAGGACTGAACTTGTGTGAATATTCACATATCGTTATTTGTTTATCATATTGACTTATTTTTGTCAGTGTTCTTTTGCTTGTTTAATTTTGTTTAATTCTTCCTCGAGTTTTTGGAAACTTTTCTTTAAAAGATCATATTCTTTGTCTGAATGATCTGTTTGTGTATCTGGACTTTGTTCATCTGATTGATCAGAAGTTTGAAATAAAGAAAGATAGCTGCTATTAAGGGCTAATAAATCACCAAGTACATTAAAAAATGCGCCCACAATCGCTTGTTCATCAACTGATAAACTTTCTGTTAATGGAGCAACTAATAAAATAGCTAAACCATCAAGAGCGATAGGATGAATAAGGGGTAAGGACATTGTGATCACCATGAATATCATATGTTAAGGTTGATAATTTGAATATTATAAATGACTTGAGTTGGTTGAGTATGAGTAGATTTTTTTTCATAAGTTGAAATTTATATGCATAAAGCGTCATTTATGATATGATAATAGTGACTTTCAACAAGACTTAACGAAAGTAATGAAATCTTTTATCAAAGAATGGGAAGCGTGATATTTTGTCAAAAGTTAATGATTTAAAACACATGAATATTCAAAAAGTGAGACAATGTTTTTATGATGGAAAAGTATGGACAAAAACGCAGTTAGCTGATGTGACACAATTGTCTTTATCATCTATGACAAATATTTTACAACAGCTTTTAACGAACGAAGAAATATTTTTTATTGGTGAGAGTGCTTCAACAGGTGGGAGAAAATCACAACAATATGTTTTAAATCAAGATTATTGTCATATATTGAAGATTATTCTCAAAAGACAAATCAATAGTTATGAATTTCTATGTCAAAACGTTAATCTTTTCAATCAGGTTATTTCATCACAAAACATTTCTTCATTATATGGTAGTGTTGATGAATTGATATCATTAGTAAAAAATATTTTAACAAATGATACATCTATCAAAATGATTTGTTTGAGTATTCCAGGGGTCTGTCATGATGGTTATATTGATGTTTGTGATTTTGAATTATTTGAAAATGTGAATCTTTCACAAAAAATGAATGAATTTTATGATGGACAAATGGTTTTGGAAAATGATGTTAATATTGCCAGTATTGGTTTTTATCATCATTATCCAAAATGTCAGCATTTGGCATTTGTTTATCAGCCAGCTGTTCAATATATTGGATGCGGGATGATTATAAATGGAAAATTATATAACGGCTTTACACATTTTGCAGGTGAATTAAGATATTTACCGTTTTATACACCTGAACAACAAAATCAAATGTTAAAAACACAACCCAAAGAATTGTTGGAAAAACAGTTGTCGGCGCTTTGTTGTGTTGTCAATCCTGAAATGATAGGGGTTTGTAGTGATGTTATTGATTGTTTGGATGATTTTCATTTAGATGCTATTCCATGGAGACATAGACCACAATTGATTTATGTGAAAGATTTAGATTCATTGATAGAAGATGGGCTTTATCAAATGAGTATTCAAAAAATATTAGAGGAGGATAAATGATGACAAAAAGTTATATTGATTTACATATGCATAGTATGTATAGTGACGATGGAGAATATACACCAACACAATTAGTAGATATGTGCCATGAGGCAGGAGTGAAAATCATGGCAATTGCTGATCACAACTGGGTGAAAGCGAATAAAGAAGCTAAACAGCATGCTAATGAATTGGGGATGATATATATTCCTGCTATTGAAATTGATTGTACTTATAAAGGGGTTAATTTACATGTTTTAGGTTATGGTATTGATGATTGTCAGGATGCTTTTAACCAATTAGGTGAAAATATTGAAAAACAGGAAATTACATGTAGTATCAAGAAATTAGAGTTGACGAATGCTTTAGGGTTTGATTTGAAAAAAGAACAGTTGGATACATTATCAGCAAATGGTGTTTATACCGGTGAAATGTTTGGAGAAGCATTGTTAAATGATCCACGATATGAAAATCATGAATTATTGAAACCTTATCGTCCAGGTGGTTCAAGAAGTGATAATCCATTTGTGAATTTTTATTGGGATTATTATGCACAAGGAAAACCATGTTATACCGAAATTCATTTTTCAACATTAGAAGAAACGATAGCATTAATTCATCAACATGGTGGAGTTGCTGTGTTGGCTCATCCTGGTAATAATTTAAAAGGACAATTTGAACTGTTTGATGAAATGGTCACTTTGGGATTGGATGGCGTAGAATGTTTTTCAAGCTATCATACAACAGAAACAAATGAGTACTTTTATCATAAAGCGAAAGCATTCAATGTTTTATATACATGTGGAAGTGATTTCCATGGTAAAACAAAACCATCTATTCATTTAGGAGAAAATGGTTGTTTAAATCCACAGGAAATAGAAGACTGTTTAAAAAACTATCATCTTATCTGATGCAATAAAGCACTACATTCTTTGAAAGAATAAGTAGTGTTTTTTTATTTATCTATGAAGTTGTCTTTTTCTTTAAGCGCTTACATAAAAGTGATAAAATATGAATATGTAGGTGAGGAGGGAATGTATGTTAAGAGATTATAAATTTGAACAAATTGAAATTGCACCTGATATTGAAGAATGTCTAGAAAATGCAAAACTTGAATTATCTAAAAAGCAGATGGTATTAAAGGAAAAGAAATTGCCTGTTGTGGTTTTGTTTGAAGGATGGGGAGCATCAGGAATTGGCACAACTCTTGGCAAAGTGATTCAAAATATGGATCCCCGTTTTTATAATGTAGAAACAATGAATAAGATCAGTGAAGATGAACAAAGAAGACCATTCTTATATCGTTATTTTTTACGTATACCAGAAAATGGGATGGCAACATTTTATGATCATGGCTGGATGAATGATGTGACAAAACAATATATGCATAAACAGCTTTCGAAGAAACAATATCATCAAAGAATTGAAAGTATTCAAAAATTTGAAAGAACTCTCGTAGACAATGGTTATATTGTCATTAAATTCTTTTTTCATATTTCTCAATATGAACAGACAACACGTACTCATAAATTATTGAAAAGCAAGAATACAAAATGGCGTGTCAGTGATGAGGATTTGTGGCAGAATAAACATTATGAGGAATATTTGAATTTGTATGATGAGTATATGAATGCGACAAATGAAGCCTATGCGCCATGGTATATTATTGATGCAACAAATAAAAAATTGGCTCAATTACAGGTTCTTGAAACATTGATGAGTTGCATTCAGGAACGTTTAGAACATGCTAAACAGGATGTACCATTGATTGATAATGTTTTTGAAATGAGAGAAAGAATTCATTTAAAAGACTATGATTTGAGTGTAAGTATCAGTGAAGAAACATATCGTAAAGAATTGAAAAAATGTCGTAAAAAAATGATGAAACTACATAATAAACTTTATCGTAAAAAAATACCTGTGATTATTGCCTATGAAGGTTGGGATGCAGCAGGTAAAGGTGGAAATATCAAAAGAGTGACTTCTGGATTAGATCCCCGTGGTTATACTGTTTATCCTATTGCTGCACCTGATAAGAGTGAATTGAATCGACATTATTTGTGGCGCTTTTATAAACGTTTGCCAAAGGATGGTCATATTGCTATTTTTGATAGAACATGGTATGGACGTGTTATGGTTGAAAGATTAGAAGGATTATGTAGTGAAAATGACTGGCAACGTGCCTATAATGAGATGAATGAATTTGAAAAAGAACTTTGTGACTGGGGTGCTATTGTTATTAAATTTTGGGTTCAAATTGATAATCAAACACAGCTAGAACGTTTTACTGAACGACAAAATACACCAGAAAAGCAATGGAAGATTACCGAAGAAGATTGGCGTAATCGAGAAAAATGGGATTTGTATGAAAATGCTATTGACGAAATGCTTCAAAAAACGAATACAGTTTTTGCTCCATGGTATGTATTAGAGTCAGTAGATAAAAAATATGCACGTATTAAAGCAATGAAAATTGTGATTCGTGAAATTGAAAAAAGACTAGATGCATACAAAAAACAAGAATAAGACATCCCCTTATTCTTGTTTTTCAAATAATTGGAAATGAGCACAGGCATGCAAAATGCCATCATCATCGACATCATCTGTGATATAATCGGCAATAGACTTGACTTCATCACTGGCATTACCCATTGCGACACTGATGGCAACATGTTGTAACATAGGAATATCATTACCACCATCTCCAAAGGCCATAGTCTCTGATAAATCAATATGATAATGTTTTAAGAATTCATCAATGCCATGTTGTTTTGACCCACCGATTGGAGATATATCGCAAAAAGTTGGATACCATCTTGAAGCATGACAATGAGGCATGACTTTTAATAATTCTTTTTCTTCATTTTCATCAACAAAACACATACATTGGTATATTTTTTTATGAATCACCTGACTACAATCACGAGCAGGATGATCATCATTATGAGTAATGGCATGAACTTCATCAACAAGATGATTACGCATATTAAAATACTTTGTATGTTCTTCAGTAAAACCACAAGGGAAAGGCTTTTCTTTTAAATAGTCCAATAAAGCTGAAATATCCTGTGAATCAATTGTGTTTTCATAAATAAGTTCATCATTTGTAAAACAATATTGCCCATTTAATGTAATATAGCCATCAAAAGGGAAGTTCTGTAAAATATCTAGGCCATCTTTTCCTCTACCAGTTGCGATAAAGAGTTTGATTCCATTATTTTGAAGTCTATTGAGAGCATCAAAAGTTGATTTGGGAATTTGATGAGTTTTGAAACTGGCTAATGTTCCATCGATATCAAAGAATATAGCTTTTATCATTCAATGCTTACCTCCTTATTGCCCTATTATATCAAGTTTATTTCATTTTATAAAATTTTTTCATATTTTGTTTGTTTTCTGTTTTTTTGAAAAGAAGTGTTATAATGCAAAAAGGAGAGGGGCAGAAAAATGTTTGAAGTATTAGTGACATCATTAACTTTTGTTTTCATTATTATCATTGCATATACTCTCAAAAAAATAAAAGTTTTAAAAAAGAGTGATGCAAATATTTTAGCAACCATTATTATGAACGTAACGTTACCTTGTGCACTGATTACAAGTGCTAATGGAATTACCTTAGATATCACAATTTTTATTCTGATTTCTGTAGGAATTCTTTCTAATGTTACAATGATTATTATAGGATATTTCTTTTCAAGGAAAGAGAAATCAATTATGAAGGGTGCGTATATGATCAATGTGTCTGGTTACAATATTGGGAATTTTGTTTTACCATTTGTGCAATGTTTTTTCCCGGGAATGGGAGTGGCGTATCTATGTTCTTTTGACATAGGAAATGCATTAATGGGACTTGGAATAACATATGCTTTAGCAGATCATGTCGCAAGTGGAGAAAATCATTTTGATATTAGAGAAGTTTTTAAAAAATTATTTTCGTCCATTCCTTTTGATGTCTATTTATTGATTTTTGTGATGGCAATTTTCCAAATACAGTTCCCATCATTTATTTTATCTATGGCAGATACGATTGGATCGGGAAATAGTTTTTTAGCTATGATGATGATTGGGCTTATGCTTGAAATTAAAATATCACCTAGAGAATCACATCATGTTTTCAAGGTTTTGATATTAAGAATTCTAGGAATGATTGTTATTGGTAGTTTGGTTTTCTTTGTATTGCCTTTACCTTTATTAGCAAAAGAAATATTAATGATGGCTTGTTGTGCACCATTATCAACAGTTTCAGCAGTTTTCACACAAAGAATTGGATACAATGGAGATATGGCAGCAACAGCAAATTCTTTAAGCATTATTTTATCTATTATCATTATGGTTGTCTTGTTATTGATTTTTATTTGATTTTTTTATAAGGTATTCTCAATGAGGGGAGTATCTTTTTTTTGAATTTATGGTAAAATAGTCAGCAGGCAGGTGATCAGATGAATGATATAAAATTGTTGAAAACAACATCAAAACGTTATGATATTCTTTCACAGATGAATATTAAGACTTTAGAAGATCTGATTCATCATTATCCTTATCGCTATGCAATCATTGAAGAAAAATATCCTACAGATGAAGATGAGCATATGATCATAGAAGCGACTGTTATTTCGCCAATAAAGATTTTTTTTAAAGGAAGAATGTCAAGAATGACTTTTGAGGTTGAAGATCGATATTTACAACATTTTCAAGTCACGATTTTTAATCGTCATTTTTTAAGACAATACTTAAAGTTAGATACGACGATTACAATTATTGGGAAATGTCACAATCATCGTATTACAGCCTCTGATATTAAAATAAAAACATTAAACGAACTTGCAGGGATTTATCCTGTTTATTCATTGAAGGAAGGCATTAATCAAAAATCATTCAGACAATATGTACAAAAAGCTTTACGTTTATTAAAAGGACAAATTGTTGATGATATTCCTGAAAAATATATCATGCAACATCGTTTGATTCATAAAGAAAATGCTCTTTATTGCATTCATTTTCCAGAAAATAAAAAAGATATTCAGGAAGCTTTAAAATATTTGAAATATGAAGAATTTTTACAGTTTCAATTGACAATGCAACTGACAAAACAACAAAGAGTACAGACCATGGGAATTGAAAAGAAATTAGATGTTATGAAACTGCAAGATTTTATTTTATCATTGCCTTTTTCTTTGACAGCAGATCAACAAACATCTATTAAAGAAATTGTGACAGATTTGATGAGTCCACGTATGATGTATCGTTTTTTACAGGGAGATGTTGGAAGTGGAAAAACAGTTGTGAGTTCAGTGGCTTTATATGCCAATTATCTGGCGGGATATCAAGGAGCACTGATGGCACCAACTGAAATTTTAGCGACACAGCATTATAAGACTTTGAATGCTTTTTTTGAAAATACTGATGTTTGTGTGGAATTGTTGACTGGGTCTTTATCAGCTAAAGAAAAAGAACAGGTCTATGAAAGAATTGAAAGTGGCCAAGCTGATATTATTGTTGGAACGCATGCATTATTTCAAAAGAAAGTTCAATATCATAATTTAGGACTGGTCATTACGGATGAACAACATCGTTTTGGTGTGATGCAAAGAAAAGCATTAAAAAACAAAGGACATCAGGTTGATTTTCTGATTATGAGTGCGACACCTATACCACGTACGCTAGCTATTTCCATGTATGGCGATATGGATGTTTCTACAATCAAAACAATGCCTCAAGGGCGTTTGCCTGTTGTGACCAAATATATTCAATCTTCATCTATGAAACCTATTTTAAAAGAGTTAAAAAATTATTTGGCTCATGGTGGACAATGTTATGTGATATGTCCATTGGTTGAAGATAGTGAACATTTAGAAGCTAAAAGCGCTTCACAGATTGCAACAGCGATGCGGGCTTATTTTAAAACACAGTATCATGTTGGTTTATTACATGGACAAATGAAGGATGAAGAAAAAGAAAAAGTCATGAATGGCTTTTTCAATAATACAATTCAGATACTTGTTTCAACAACAGTTGTAGAAGTTGGCGTTGATGTCAAAAATGCCAATATGATGGTGATTTATAATGCGGAACGTTTTGGAATGAGTCAGTTACATCAGTTACGTGGGCGTATTGGACGAGGAAAAGAGCAGGCCTATTGTTATCTGATGAGTTCTTCAAAGGCACCTGAAGCTATTGAACGTTTAAAATATATGGAAAAGAGTCATGATGGTTTTGAAATTTCTTTATATGATTTGAAGTTAAGAGGTCCAGGAGAGGTTTTGGGACAAAGACAAAGTGGATTGCCAACCTTTTTGATTGCCGATATTATGAAAGATTTTCCTGTTTTATCTATTGCCAGAAAAGATGCTGAAGAAATTGTGAACGATTATATTGAAAAAAATGAATATTTTGGGCTAATTGGCAGGATACAGGATAAATTAAAAGAGAATAATGAATATATTGATTAAATATGTTATACTATACAAACAAGGAGTGAAGGAATCATGTATAAATTATCAATAGATGCTATGAGTGGAGATTTAGGGAGTTCGATTGTTGTGGAAGCTTGTCAGATGTTTATGCAGACACATCAAGATGTTGAACTTTATGTCACTGGAAAAAAGGAAGAACTGGAAAGTTTATCATCATATGAAAATATACATATTGTGGATGCTAGAGATGTTGTGACAATGGATGAAGGAATTATGTCAGTGCGTCGTAAAAAAGAATCAAGTATGGTCAAAGCTGTGATGATGGCACGTGAAGGTGTTGTCGATGGTGTTGTTTCATGTGGTTCAACAGGAGCTTTTTATACAAGTGCAATGCTTTTTTTAAAACGTATTCAAGGTGTAGAAAAATCATGTTTGATGGTAACAATGCCAACATATAATCAAAAAGGTGTATTAATGTTGGATGTGGGAGCTAATGCCGAAAATACACCAGAGCAATTGTATGATTTTGCGATTATGGGAAATATTTATGCCAAAAATATAAGAGGAATAGATAGTCCGCGTGTTGCTTTACTTAATATTGGAAGTGAATCTAAAAAAGGTGATGAAGTTCATCAGCAGACATATCAATTATTACAACAAAGCGATCGTTTACAATTTGTAGGTAATGTTGAAGGTCGTGATATTTTAAGTGGTGATTATGATGTTGTGGTAACAGATGGATTTAGTGGAAACATTGCTTTAAAGACTTGTGAGGGTGTGGCTTCAACATTAATGAAGATGATTAAAGAAACCATGATGTCTTCATTGAAAGGAAAAATTGGAGCTTTGTTTGCGAAATCATCTCTTTATAGTCTGAAAGAAAAATTCGATTATAAATCTGTTGGAGGAGCATTGATGATGGGATTTGAAAAGGCAGTCGTCAAAGCTCATGGAGCAAGTGATGCGAAAGCTTTTTGTAATGCGATGGATTTGGCTTATCGTATGGTCAAAATGGATGTGGTTTCTCAAATGAAGGAAGGATTAAATCAAAAATGAAAATATTAGACTTTTTACAAAAGGAAGATATTCCTTTTCATGATATTGCAATTTATAAAGAAGCTTTTACGCATGCATCTTATGCTAATGAGTCTCATTATGTTCATAAAGATTATGAGCGTTTAGAATTTATGGGAGATGCTGTATTACAGTTATATGTTTCAGAATTTTTATTTAAACTTTTTCCGGATGCACCTGAAGGAACTTTAACAACACTTCGTAGTAAGCTTGTACGCGAAGAATCTTTGGCGCGTTTTTCTAAAGAACTCGGGCTTGGAGAATTATTGTATTTAGGTGTTGGTGAAGAAAAAAGTGGTGGAAGAGAAAGAGAAAGTGTTTTGGCTAATATTTTTGAATCTTTCATTGGTGCTTTATATTTAGACTGTGGCAAAGATGAAGTCTTAAAAGTCTTGCAGCAGACGATTTTTAAACATGTCAATGATTTAGATTATGATGATATTACGGATTATAAGACAACTCTTCAGGAGTTAATTCAAGCTGATCAGCGTCGAACAGTGACATATGAACTTTTAGAAACTTCAGGGCCATCTAATGCACCTGAATTTAAAGTGGCTGTTATGATGGATGATATGTGTTTGGGTATTGGAAAAGGAACAAGTAAAAAAAGAGCAGAGCAACAGGCAGCTAAAGATGCTTTGAATAAATTAGCAACGAAATAAAAAAATACTGTTTTTTGCCTATACATGATCAACATTTTTTCATAAATTATTTTGGGAGTGATAATCATGTATAATCCATATATGTATGATGACGAAAGAGTCATTAATCCAAGAGTAGGAGAAATTGTATTATATACTGTGCATAAAGGTGATAATGTTTATCGTATTGCGAAAACGTTGAATAGTGAAGTGGCTTGGATTCAGGCAATGAACCAGTTAGGTGATGATTTATTGATTCATCCTCAACAACAATTACTGGTTCCTATTGTTTTCCAAAAAATACCACCAATGCCACAACCTTATCAAAGAGAAACTTATGATTTATATTTTTAAAAAATTGCATAAGATTTGATTTTAAGCAAAAACTATAAATAGGAGGTTTGAAATGATGAAAAAAATAATCATCCTGTTTATAGCAACGCTTTTATGTGGTTGTACACAAAAGGCACCAGATGAAACAAAAGAATCTCAATATAAAGATGGCACTTATGAAACAACAGCTATGGGTTATGGAGGAGAATTTCAGGTAGAAACAGTTATTAAAGATGATCAGATTCAGGATATTGTGATCAAAGAGCATAATGAAACGCCTTCTATTGGAGGAGTGGCTTTAGAACAAATGATTGAAAATATGAAAGAACAAAATCGATATGATGTTGATACCATTTCTGGAGCAACCAGATCTTCTCAAGCCTTAAAAGAAGCAGTTGAAAAAGCTT
Source organism: Massilimicrobiota sp. mt181 (assembly GCF_055420065.1). NCBI lineage: Bacteria > Bacillati > Bacillota > Erysipelotrichia > Erysipelotrichales > Erysipelotrichaceae > Massiliimicrobium > Massilimicrobiota sp. mt181. The sequence continues at coordinate 126,150 of NZ_JBVAYN010000003.1, read as the reverse complement.
TTGAGCAAGCAAAAAACAATTCTTGATTGAAAATGGATAAAGAGTAGTTACAGTGATTGTGGCTACTTTTTTCGTGTTTCAAAAAGAAGAAAGGCTTTATTTTTTAAGAAAATTGGTATATGATAATGAAAAATGATAGGGGGATAGATAATGGAAAAAAATTATGTTGGTCAAGAAAGAAATATCACTCTTATTATGGATTTTTATGAATTAACAATGTCTTATAATTATTTTAAGATGGGTAAGAAAGATGAAATAGTTTATTTTGATATGTTTTATCGAAAAAATCCAGATAATGGTGGTTTCGTTATTTTTGCTGGATTACAGCAATTGATCGAGGCTATTGAAAATATGCATTTTAGTGAAGGAGATATTGCGTATTTAAGATCTTTAAATGTTTTTGATGAAGAATTTTTTGATTATTTAAGAACTTTCAAGTTTACTGGGACAATTTATTCTGTCAAAGAAGGAACACCAGTTTTTCCATATGAACCATTGGTGACAGTGAAAGCAAAGCTCATTGAAGCTCAGCTTATAGAAACATTTTTATTAGTGACTATTAACCATCAGTCTTTAATTGCGACAAAGGCGCGACGTATTGTTCAGGAAGCCAAAGGAAGAGCTGTCATGGAGTTTGGCGCAAGACGAGCACAAGGTTATGATGGTGCTCATTATGGAGCGAGAGCGGCTTATATTGGTGGTGTTGCAGGGACAGCTACTGTTTCTGCTGGAAAAGATTTTCATATGCCTGTTTTAGGGACAATGGCTCATTCTTTTGTTCAATCATTTGATTCTGAATATGAAGCATTTAAAGCGTATGCTCAAATTTATCCAGATAACTGTGTTTTATTAGTTGATACATATGATACTTTAAAGAGCGGTGTTCCTCATGCGATTCGTATTGCTGAAGAAGTTTTAGCGCCAATGGGGAAACGATTAAAAGGAATTCGTTTAGACAGTGGAGATATTGCTTATTTAACGAAAAAAGCAAGAATGATGCTTGATGTAGCTGGTTTACATGATTGTCAGATTACAGTTTCTAATTCCTTGGATGAATATTTGATACGTTCTGTATTGGAACAGGGTGCACAAATAGATTCTTTTGGAGTTGGAGAAAATATGATTGTATCAAAATCTTCTCCAGTTTTTGGTGGTGTTTATAAACTTGCTGCAATAGAAAAAAATGGAGAAATTATTCCTAAAATTAAAATTTCTGAAAATAGAGAAAAGATTACAAACCCTGGTTATAAAAAGGTATATCGTTTAATTGAAAAAGAAACAAATAAAGCTATTGCGGATATTATTGCTTTCCATGATGAGGTTTTAGATGAAAATCAGGATTTGACAATTTATCATCAATTAGATGCATGGAAACATAAGACGCTTTATGCTGGTACATATGAAGTCCATCCACTACAGACTTTAGTTTTTGATGAAGGAAAGAATGTTTATCCACATTATACATTAGATGAAATTTGTGCTTATTCAGCACAACAAAAACAATTCTTATGGGATGAAATCTTCCGTTTAGAATATCCTCATTTATATTATGTGGATTTAACACAAAAATTATTGGATTATAAACTCAAAATGTTGGCAGAAGGGAAAAAGGGACATTAAAGTTTTCTTTTAAGGATCAATGCTGATATGATTATTACAGTTGTAGGATTAGGTGTTATAGGTGGAAGTTTTGTTAAAGCACTTAAAGGTAAAGGTTATGATGTTTATGGTGTTGATTGCAATCAACAGACTTTAGATATGGCCAAAGAAGAAGGTTGTATTATTGAAGGATATCAGGATGGACATGAAATTATTGAAAAAAGTGATCTCACAATTATTTGTTTATATCCATCACAAGTGCTTGATTTTATCTCTCAACATACTTTTAAAAAAGGAAGTATTGTGAGTGATGTCGTGGGGATTAAATCGTATTTTTTAGCAAAAGCTTTAGAAATTATCGATCAAGATGTTGAATATATTAGTGGTCATCCAATGGCAGGAAGAGAAAAAAAAGGATATTTGTATGCAAGTGAAAAAGTGTTTCATAATGCAAATTATATTGTCATACAACATGAAAAAAACCATCAGAAATCAATTGATTTTATGTGTCAATTTGTTGCTGAATTAGGATTTAAAAGTGTCAAAATTATGAGTCCTTATGCTCATGATGAAATTATTTCATTTACTTCTCAATTACCACATACATTGGCTGTGGCACTAATCAATAGTGATGATGAAAAATATGAGACCGGAAAGTATATTGGTGATTCTTTTCGTGACCTGACTCGTATTGCCAATATTAATGCGGATTTATGGATAGAATTGTTTTTTAATAACCAGGAATACTTATTATCATCAATGGCACGCTTTGAAAAAGAGTTCGATCAATTAAAAAAAGCAATTTATCAAAAAGATGAAAAAGCTTTAAGAGAGATGTTTTTGAAATCATCAAAGCGTCGCGAGAAATTGGAAAAATAGTCTTAAAATCAACAATATTTGTACATACGTAATGAAAGAGATTGAAAACTTTATAAAAAATCTCTTTCATTATTCTTTTGAGAAACATTTTGAAATGTAAAAAAAACAAAAAAAGGTATTGCATAAATGTGGAAAATATTATATACTATTTGAGCAACGAGTTAAGGGAAATGGTTCCATAGCCAAGTTGGTAAGGCTACAGACTGCAACTCTGTCATCGTCGGTTCGAGTCCGGCTGGAACCTCCATTGTTGCCCAGGTGGCGAAATTGGTAGACGCACAGGACTTAAAATCCTGCGGACCTTAAAATCCGTGCCGGTTCGACTCCGGCCCTGGGCACCAAATAAAAAAATTAAAAAAAGTGTTGCAATTGATAAAAAAATGTGATATTATTGAATGGCACTGTTAAGAGGCGCTAGTAGCTCAACTGGATAGAGTGCTTGACTACGGATCAAGAGGTTGTGGGTTCGATTCCTGCCTAGCGCGCCAATCAAATATCAAACGGGAAGTAGCACAGCTTGGTAGTGCACCTGGTTTGGGACCAGGGGGTCGCAGGTTCGAATCCTGTCTTCCCGACCATTTAATGGGGCTTTAGCTCAGCTGGGAGAGCGCCTGCTTTGCACGCAGGAGGTCAGCGGTTCGATCCCGCTAAGCTCCACCATTATGTTGCGGAGGTTTACCCAAGTCCGGCTGAAGGGATCGGTCTTGAAAACCGACAGGGGATGAAAGTCCCGCGGGGGTTCGAATCCCTCAACCTCCGCCATTTATTAAATTTCATATCGCGGGATGGAGCAGTCTGGTAGCTCGTCGGGCTCATAACCCGAAGGTCGTTGGTTCAAATCCTTCTCCCGCAACCAAATGGTCTGGTAGTTCAGTTGGTTAGAATGCCGCCCTGTCACGGCGGAGGTCGCGGGTTCGAGCCCCGTCCAGACCGCCATTTATTTTGGTTCCGTAGCTCAGTCGGTAGAGCAGAGGACTGAAAATCCTCGTGTCGCTGGTTCGATTCCGGCCGGAACCACCATTTTTTAAACGATTCACTACATGGCGGGGTAGCTCAGTTGGCTAGAGCAATCGGTTCATACCCGGTGGGTCGGGGGTTCGAATCCCTTCCCCGCTACCATTGAGTCAATGAGTGGTGAATACCACTTTTTATTTTGGACCCTTAGCTCAGTTGGTTAGAGCTATCGGCTCATAACCGATCGGTCGAAGGTTCGAGTCCTTCAGGGTCCACCATATTGTTGATAACCTCTTATGAGGTTTTTTTTGTTTTTTTGTAAAAAAAATTGTGCTATGATATTCTTATGGACTTTCACATAAATTCCATAAAGTTTTATTAAGATACAAGCAGGTGATATAATGGAAGATATAAGACATATGGGATTAACTGATCAGCAAGTTGAATCACGTATTCAACAGGGACATGTTAATATTTCTCATGATAATATTTCTAAAACAAAGAAGCAAATTGTTTTGGAACATACTTTGACATATTTCAACTGTTTAAATGTTTTTTTAGCAGCTATTATTATATCGACAGGGAGATGGACTAATCTCACTTTTATGGTTGTCGTTATTATTAATGCTTTTATAGGTATATATCAGGAATTTAAAGTTAAGAAAATTATTGATCAGTTAACATTAGTCACTGTGAAAACAATAAAAGTCATTAGAAATCAACAAATCCAAACTATTCCTATAGAAGAACTCGTTCTTGATGATGTTGTTTTTTTAGAGGCAGGAAATCAAATTGGTAGTGACTGTATTGTTTTAAAATCACAGGGTATGGAAGTTAATGAATCTATGTTAACGGGTGAATCAGAGCCAGTAAAGAAGATGAAAAATGATGAATTACTTTCTGGAAGTTTCGTTGTGGCAGGAAGTGCTTATGCGAAAGTTATCAGAGTTGGTAATGATAACTATTCAACAAATCTTGTACGCAAAGCTAAAAATAAAAATAATGCTTCTTCGGAAATGAAAAATTCTATTGAAAAAGTTATCAAGATTTTAAGTGTTGTGATTATTCCGGTAGGAATTGTTCTTTATTTTTCTCAGTTAACTGCTTTTCCTAATGATCAGGCAAGCGCGATTGTGAAAACTGTTGCAGGCGTTGTGGGGATGATTCCTGAAGGGCTGGTTTTGCTAACAAGTTTGTCTTTTATTATTGGTGTTGGTAAACTGGCAAGAAAAAATGCTTTGATTCAGGAAATGGAAGCTATTGAAGCCCTGGCAAGAGTGGATGTTTTATGTCTTGATAAGACAGGAACCATTACAACAGGGGAACTTAAGGTAGATCGTGTTTTGCCACTTCATTCTTCTTCTTTTCATGACATTGAAACGATTATGGGAGCAATGGCACATGAATTTGATGATGTGAATGCGACACAGCTGGCTTTACAAGATTATTTTTTAAAGTCTGAGCATATTGAAGTTTTGGAACGTATTCCATTTTCTTCGCAGCGTAAAATGAGAGCTTTGCATATTCAGGGAAAAGGGCACTACGTTTTAGGAGCACCAGAATTTCTCGTATCTGATGATTCTCAAACGTTGGAAATGGCTGAGTCCTATGCGAAAGAAGGCTATCGTGTCTTGTTGTTGGGTGAGACAGATTGTCTTGATTCTCATACATCTCAAATAGGCCATGTCAAAGCGATGGCTCTCATTGTGATTTATGATTGTATTCGCCCTGAGGCTAAAGAAACGCTTCGTTTTTTTGAAAATGCCCATGTTGATATACGCATATTATCTGGGGATAATCCAATGACTGTTTCACGTGTTGCCCAATTGGCAGGATTAAAAAATGGTGATCTATATATTGATGCATCCACTTTTCCTGATGATGACATGGAACTTGAAAAGATTGTCTCTCACTATCGTGTTTTTGGGCGTGTAAAGCCAGAACAAAAACAACGTATTATCAAAGCTTTACAAGCCAATCAACATGTTGTAGGGATGGTTGGTGATGGTGTGAATGATGTTTTGGCATTGAAGGATGCTGATTGTGGGATTGCTATGGCGGCAGGTAGTGATGCGGCTAAACAGGCAGCACATATTGTTTTATTGGATTCTTCGTTTGCATCCATGGTCGATATCGTCAATGAGGGGAGAGCTATTATTGCAGATATTGAAAGAGTCAGCTCTCTTTATCTAACAAAAACGATTTATTCGACTGCTCTTTGTTTGATTTTTGCTGCTCTAAGATTCAGTTATCCATTTACACCTTTACAGTTAAGCCTCATCAGTGGTCTTGCGATTGGACTACCAAGTTTCCTTTTAACATTAGAGCGTGCTTCTACATTATCATCACAAGGTTTCTTTAAACATGTGATGTCTACAGCTTTACCATGTGCTCTCACAATGATTATTTATATGTTATTGATTACTTGGATTGGTAGCTACTTCCATTTTGATTCCAAACTTTTATCTACATACTATTATTTAGTTGCCGGTTTTATCAGTTTTTTAGTGGTTTATATTGTATGTATGCCATGGAGTCGTTTAAGAGTTACTGTAACGAGTCTGTTTGCGGTTGTCTTTTATTTGATCTTGATGATTATGCATGATTTCTTTGGGATTTATTCATTCTTTACAAAATCACTTATTTTTGTTATTCCACTTTGTTTAAGTTCTATCTTTGTCATTTTTCAACTTAAAAAATGGATTGTCACTTTATATCATCATTTTGAAAAGCATTAACGCAGAAGTTTCAAATTATGAACGGATATAAATGTTTTCTCCTTTGAAAGAATTTGTTGACATTGCTCTTTAGAAAGATCAAAGAGTTTATAGGGATGAATGTTAATGGTTGAAACATAAATGCCACATTTTATAAAAAAAGAACATTGTTGATGAAGATATTCAAATTTCTTATCTTTTAAATATAAATGAAGTTTGATAAATGCTTCCTCAATTTGTTCTTCTGCGATGTTAAACATAACGAGAAAAAAGAAGTTTGATCTTTCATAATACAAATGTGCATGACCAAAATCCAAAAAGTCTTCTACTTTTTTGACAAGATGTCTGGATACATGAAAATAGAGTTGGGGATATTCTTCGATAGAGTAGGGGTCAATATAATAATCGATATATATTCCTGTAAGAAAATGAACATCCAAAGGAATGTCAAGTTGTTTAAAAAAAGGATAGAGATTTTTTTGATAGTCTGTTTGCTGATATGAAAAATCAGGATCTAAAATTGGAAATTGATATTGATTATTTGTTGTATCATAGATATTCATTTTTTTCACCAAATAAATTTTAACATAGGAAAGTGTCGATTTATGTCTAATTGTGCCAAAAAAAGTCACATTGGACTTTTTTTGTATTTGTGACATATAAATATATAGGTGATACTATGGGAATAAGGCGTTATGTTGTTTTGGGTTTAGGTTTAATCATCTATATATTGATAATCAAATATATGTTTTCACTCCTTTTTCCTTTTTTGATGGCTTTTCTTTGTTTTTTCATTTTAAAGCCTTTCATTAATAAAATTCAAAATACAATTCCTTTACAAGAAAGTGCTATTGGTATTTCTGTTTTATTGTTGATTTATCTTTTCTTGGCATTTGTATTAGGGGCTTTATTGACTTTTTTGTTTTTATTAGGAATACGCTTTTTTCAGCAGCTTCCTGTTTATTATGATTCTATATTTTTGCCCTTTATTTCCAATATTATTCATTATTTGGAAGATACTTTCTCTTTTTTGCCTCAAGATATTGTTGTTATATTTCAAAATTGGATTCATCAAAATATCATTGGCATAATGAATTTTGCTTCTTCTTTTGTCAAACTGATACCTTCTTTCATTGTGTCTTTTTTTATATTTGTGATTTCAACATTTTTTTTAGTTTTAGATTATGAGAATATGAAAAACAGTTTTTTAAGATTAACACAGAAGAAAACCTATCAGAAATTTGTTTATATTAAAAATGGAGTCTTAAAGAGTTTATTCATTTATCTGAAGTGTCAGTTCATATTAATATTTGTGTCATTTTTGATGTTATGGGCGGGTTTTTGGATTTTGCATATTGAACCATCATCTTTATATGCACTCGCAATTTCTTTGTTAGATACACTGCCATTTATTGGCATTGGGATTGTTCTGATTCCTATGATTATTCTTTTGTTGATGCAATCATCATATATGAAAGCAATTTATATTTTGTGCCTTTATCTGATTATTAATATGGTCAGAAGTTTTTTAGAGCCCCATATATTAAACAAAGAAACAAAGATTCCATCCTTTTTGCTTCTCTTATCAATGGTCATTCATGTGAAGTTTTTTGGGATAGCTGGTGTTTTTCTTAGTCCGATTCATTTGAGTTTCCTGTATGAGTATTTGAATACAGTTGATGATTTGGTATAATGATGCTTAAAGGAGGAAGTGAGTATGCATAAAAAATATTTTTTCTTTGATATAGATGGGACATTAACCAATAAAGAAACAGGAGAGCTTGTAGAAAGTGCAAAAGAAACGATTCAAAAATTACAGGATAATGGACATTTTGTCTGCATTGCAACTGGAAGGGCTCATTATAAAACAAAAGATTTTGCGAAAATGGCTGGAATACATCATATTGTCAGCAATGGAGGTGCTGCTATTACTATTAATGATCAGGTTATTGAAAATAAACCATTAGATCGTCAAAAAGCTATTGCTTTATGCCAAGAGGCTCATCAAAAAGGGATGGGAGTTTTAATTTCTCCAAATGATAGTATAGATGTGATTATGAATGATGAGTTATTTATTCAACAGGTAGGTTATAGAAAAGAACCGACAAGATATTTCTTTGATTCATCACTAACATATCAGGATATTAAAGACTATTATAAAATATATATTGCTGTGGATGAAAAACGTGAAAAGGAATTATCTTTGCTTGATTCATTAGGACATATTCGTTTTATGAAAGAATATCTGACATATCAGCATGATGCCAAAGATCAAGGCATTAATAAGATGTTAGAATATGTTCATGGTCGTATAGAAGATGTTGTTGTTTTTGGTGATGACTATAATGATTTGATTATGTTTAAACCAGAATGGACATCTATTGCGATGGGAAATGCATGTGAGGAATTAAAGAAAAAAGCTGATTTTATAACAAAGAAAAGTACAGAAGATGGTATTCAATATGCCTGTCAATACTTTGGGTGGATTTAGGAAAGATATTTATTGTATACAATTATACAAAAATATGATATAATCTTTGAATATAAGGGGTGAGAGTTCATGGAAAATCAGATTCAGGATTTTTTTGAGAAATCATTAGTTGAAAATAAAATTGATAATGAACTTTATCAAACATATTCAGTAAAAAAAGGTTTACGAAATGAAGATGGAACAGGAGTCTTAGTGGGGCTTACAAAAATATCTGATGTTGTTGGATATAAAATTCAAAATGGAGAAAAAACGGATGACTATGGTCGTCTTTATTATCGTGGTATTAATGTTGAAGACATCATTAATGGAAAAAGAAAAGAGAAAAGATATTTGTTTGAAGAAGTATGCTTTTTGATTCTTTTTGGTTATTTGCCTTCATATGATGAGTTTGAGAGATTTAAAAAAGTTTTAAGTGATCATTATGAATTACCACCACATTATTTGGAAGCTAATATTTTAGGGTTTCCAGCTAAAAATTTAATGAATAAATTACAACAGGAAGTTTTAATGTTGTATGGATATGATGATGATCCTGATAATACAAGTATCATAGAAACTCTTAATAAGGGCATTAATTTATTAGCTAAAATTCCAAGTATTGTTTGTTATACATATCAAACAAAAGTACATTATTTTGATGAAAAGAGTTTGGTTATTCATCATGTTCAAAAAGATTTAAGTATTGCTGAAACCATTTTATCTTTGTTAAGAAATGATGGGAAATTCACTCCAAAAGAAGCAGAAGCTCTTGATATTGCATTGGTTTTACATGCTGATCATGGTGGAGGAAATAACTCTACATTTACAAATGTTGTGATTTCATCAACGGGGACAGATATCTATTCTTCAGTAGCTGGAGCAATTGGGTCTTTAAAAGGTCCACGTCATGGTGGAGCAAATTTGGCTGTTAAAAAGCAAATGGAGAGCGTTATTGATGAAATTTCATTAGATGCGACTGATGAACAAATTGATATGATTGTGAATCGTATTTTAGACAAGGATTTTAATGATTGTAGTGGTTTGATTTACGGAATTGGTCATGCTGTTTATACATTAAGTGATCCTCGTAGTGAGATGTTAAGTCAGATTTGTGAAGAACTGGCGATTGAAAAAGGACGATATCAGGAATATCTGTTTTATCAACGTTTCAGTCATATTGCAGTTAGAGAAATTTATAAACGAAAAGGTATTCATGTATGTACAAATGTCGATTTTTATAGTGGATTGGTTTATAATATGTTGAATATTCCAAGTGATTTATATACATTGTTGTTTGTTGTAGCGAGAACAGTTGGATGGATTGCACACAACGTAGAAAATAAATTGTATTCAAATCGTATTATCAGACCAGCTACAAAATATGTTGGTGAACTGAAAGAATACAAAACAATAGATGAACGTTAAAAAAGCAAGCTAGGCTTGCTTTTCATTTTGCATTTTTAAACGATAAGTTAATGATGATGGGTGTTTTCTTCCAATGGCCATATAAATCAGGATAGAGAGGATATTTGCAATAGCGATGATAGCAAACATATGATTATATCCAGTAAGATCAATCAAAAATCCAGCAATTCCACCACCTAAACCAATGCCCATATCATAAGCACATAAGAATGTTGAGTTCGCTGCTCCTCTTCTTTGAGGTGAGGCAATACTGACGGCCATGGACTGTAAAGCAGGTTCAATGCCTCCAAAGGCATAACCAGAAAGTGCAGCTGAAAGTAGGAAAGTGATGTTGTTTGGTATAAAAGCTATCAAAAATAATGCTATAAGCATGCAAATATTACATGTATAAACAAAGATGGCTTCACCTTTTTGATCAGCAACCTTTCCTATTAAAATTCTGGTTAAAAATAACATGACTGCCATAATTGTAAAGTATAGGCCACCTGACAAAGTAATCATACTCTCTTTAGAAACGAATTTTAAAATATAGTTTTCTAAAGAACCATAAGTGAAAAGGAAAACCAAGACCACGCAAGAAGCGGGTAATGCATTTTTTTCAACCAGTTCTTTTATTTTTAATGGTTTATATGTTAAAGGGATAGTAGGTGTTTTTAAAATACTGAATAAGATTAATGAGATAATCATAATCAATGTTGCAACAAAGAATAAAAGATAAAAACTATGCTGCATTAAGATTTCTCCAATGCTTGGAGCAATCGCTGTTGCTAATGCTGTTGCCATTCCAAGCATTCCCATACCTTCAGAAAATCTTGAATGAGGGATAATGTCAGTAGCAATTGTTGAAGTTGAAGTGTTTGAACAAGCTAAGGCACATCCATGCGCCATACGGAATATAATGGCGAGAATAATGGAGCTGAAAGCTGTATAAACAAACAAATATCCCATAGGCATGAGAGCCATACCACATAATCCAATAAGCAAGATGACTTTTCTCTTACCATTATCTAACATCCATCCAATAAAGGGACGACAGATGACAGCAATCAATGAAAAAATCGTTGCACATAATCCAGAGACACTATCTGAATATCCTAAATAAGAAATGAAAAAAGGAAATGTAGATAAAATCATCAGATGATTTAAAAATACAAAGAAATTAATAATGATAATAATAATAAAGTTTTTTGTCCATAATTTTTCTGTTTTCATATGTTCCTCCTTAAAAAACAAAAAAGACGTAAGTCCATAATCTGGACTTACGCCTTCTTGCTGCTCAATAACGTTAATCATTATAGCAAAAAATTTTTTAAAATGCAAAAGTTTAATTAAATCATATTCTCTATATTCATTATTTAACAACTTTTGTCCAATGATATTGATCTTCTAATTTTCCCCATTGAATACCTGTTAAAGTATCATAAAGTTTTTGAGTTAAAGGACCTGTTTCAAAATTATGAATTGTTATTTTTTCTCCTTTATAACAAAGTTCACCAATTGGAGAAATAACAGCTGCTGTACCAGTTCCCCATGCTTCCTTTAATTGACCAGTACGACCGGCTTCCATAAGTTCATCAATGCTTAAATCACGTTCTTCAACTTTATATCCCATATCTTTGAGAATATGAATGATAGAATCTCTTGTGACACCTGGTAAGACAGAACCTTCTAGTGCAGCAGTCACAACTGTATCACCAATGAGGAACATAACATTCATTGTTCCTACTTCTTCAACATATTTTCTATGAACACCATCAAGCCAGAGAACTTGAGTGTATCCATTTTGTTCAGCTTTTACTTGTGCAGCAATGCTGGCAGCATAGTTTCCACCACATTTTGTAAAACCAGTACCACCTTTAACAGCTCTGACAAATTCATCTTCTACCCAGATTTTAACAGGATTAACACCTTCAGGATAATAGGCACCAACTGGTGAAAGAATGATGATAAAACGATAACTGTCAGCTGGATGAACACCTACACCTGGTTGAGACGCATACATAAATGGTCTGATGTATAATGAAGTATCTGGTGCTGTTGGAATCCAATCCTGTTCATATTTGACAATCGCTTCAACCGCTTCAACAAACATATCTTCAGGCAATTCGGCCATACAAAGACGTTTGTTAGAATTGATCATACGGCGGGCATTCATTTCTGGTCTAAATAAGAGAATATCACCCTGTGGATTACGATAAGCTTTTAAGCCTTCGAAAGTTTCCTGTGCATAGTGTAAAACCATGGTTGCTGGATCCATGGGAATAGGTCCATAAGGAACGATGCGAGCATCATGCCACCCTTGGTCTTTATCCCAGTCCATCACAAACATATGGTCCGTAAAATATTTCCCAAATCCCAAATGATTTTGGTCAGGTTTATCTTTTAAAGTTTTTGCTCTTTCAATTTTGATTTCCATAAAAATCCCCCTTTATATAATTAAGAAAATTATACTCTTTTTTAAAGTTGTATACAATATTTTTTGTGGAATAATTATAAATACATTGTTCATATTTATAAAATTTACAAATATTTCCATAATAAATTGTGAATTTGACATATATAATAACTGATTTTTTTGTTGATTTCTGTTGTTTGGTTGCAAGATGAAAGAAAATCATATATAATACTTTCATCTGTTATATGAAAGGGGAGAGTGTTTGTGGAATATATAACACTTATAGGAATCGTTATTATTGTCGTTGGTTTTGCTTTGAAATTCGACGTATTAGCGACTGTTATTATCTCAGGAATTGTGACAGGGCTAGTTTCTGGGATGAATTTAGTTGAAATTTTAGAAATCTTAGGAAGTTCTTTTGTCTCTAATCGTTTGATGTCTATTTTCTTAATTATTTTCCCTGTGATTGCCATTATTGAAAGATATGGTTTAAAGGAAAGAGCAGCATATTTGATTGGAAAAATCAAGAATGCTTCTGCAGGAAAGGTTCTTGCTATTTATTCAGTTGTACGTACAATTGCCTCAGCTTTAAATATTAGAATTGGTGGTGTTGTACAATTTGTAAGACCTTTAATTTTACCAATGGCACAGGCTGCCGGAGAAAATATTAAAGGTGAAAAACTTGATGAGAAAGAAGAAGAATCTCTTAAAGGTTTATCATCAGCTGTTGAAAACTATGGAAACTTCTTTGCACAAAACTGTTTCCCAGCAGCAAGTGGTGTTGTTTTAATGTATGGAACAATGGCTGAAGCCGGATTTACAGAAGTGACAATTGGAACACTTGCAGCTGCTTCTATCTACATAGCTTTTATTTCAGTTGTTTTATCTTTTATTCAAGTCTTTTTATATGATAGAAAGATTAAGAAGGGAGGAAATAAATAATGTTAGACTTTTTAACAATCTATTTTCCTGAATTTTTCTATGTTTTATGTGCTTTAGTTAGCTTTGATACAGCATATCGTGCAACAAAGAATGAAGAGTCAAAAGTCGGAACGACATTATTCTGGGCTTTACTTGGTGTTATCTTTATGTTAGGAAGATTACTTCCAAATGTATTTATTGGTGCAATGTTAGTTGTGATGGGATGCTTAACAGCAACAAATCAGGTGAAAATGGGTTCTTTTAAAGAATCAACTGCCGAATTCCGTCAACAATCAAGTGAGAAGTTAGGTAATAAAATCTTTATTCCTGCTGTTTCTATCGGTGTCATGGCATTGATTTTATCCTTAATTCAATATAATGCTGATTCAGCTCAAACATTTTTCTTGAAATTAAGTAGTTTCTTTACTTTACAGTTATTTTCATTTGGAAGCAGTTCAGGGGATCCAACTGCTTTAGATGGTGCAGTCATGACAGGGGTAGCTTGTCTTGTTGCTTTAGTTCTAGCAATTGTGATTTGCAAACCTAAATTATCTGAAACACGTAGTGATACATCTAGACTTTTGATGCAAGTAGGAGCATCTTGCTTGTTACCACAGTTATTAGGTGCATTGGGAAGTGTTTTCAATGCTGCAGGAGTTGGAGATGTCATCTCAAGCATTATTTCAAGTATCGTTCCATCTGGAAATGTTGTGATTGGTGTTGTTGTTTACGTTTTAGGTATGGTTATTTTCACAATGATTATGGGAAATGCATTTGCTGCATTTACAGTTATTACAATTGGTATAGGTATTCCTTTTGTTATTAATCAAGGTGGAGATCCTTCTATTGTTGCAGCATTAGGTATGACAGCAGGTTATTGTGGAACATTAATGACACCAATGGCTGCTAATTTCAATATTGTTCCTTGTGCTGTATTAGAAACAAAGGATCAAAAATGGGCAGTTATCAAATCACAAGTACCAGTTGCTTTGATTATGATTGTCATCCACATTGTTTTAATGCTTGTTTTAGCATTTTAGGAGGTTATAAAAAATGAAAATCTTAGTTACAGGTTTTGATCCGTTTGGTGGAGATAAAATTAATCCAGCTATTGAATCTGTTAAATTATTACCGGATGAAATTGCTGGAGCAGAGATTATTAAATTAGAGATTCCAACAGTTTGTCATCAATCTTTAAAAGTTATTGATGAAGCTATCGCAAAGTATGATCCAGATGTTGTATTGTCTATTGGACAAGCAGGTGGACGTACAGGAATTACTGTAGAAAGAATCGGTATTAATATTGATGATTGTCGTATTCCTGATAATGCAGGACAACAAATCATTGATGAACCAGTTTTTAAAGATGGGCCAGCTGCTTATTTTTCTAATTTACCAATTAAAGCTATGGTTGCGAGAATTCGTGAAAAAAATATTCCTGCTTCTGTATCTAATACAGCTGGAACATTTGTATGTAATCATGTTTTGTATGGTGTAAGACATTTGATTGAAACAAAATATCCTGGAAAAAGAAGTGGATTTATTCATATTCCATTCTTGCCACAACAAGTCATTGAACGTGCTGATACAGCAAGCATGAGTTTATCAACAATTGTTGAAGCTTTATGTGCAGCTATTGAAGCTATTGTTGATACTCAAGAAGACTTAAAAGTTACAGGTGGAGCAACACATTGATGACAAGAATATTTGTATATGGTACCTTGAGAAAAGGTATTTATAATCATGATATTTATTTAAGAGATCATGGTGTTTATTGTGGTGATGGTTATATTCGTGGAAGTCTTTTTACGATAACTGGGAAAAAATATCCAGCATTTCTTAATGCTGGTCAGAATCTGATTTTTGGAGAAATCTATGATGTTGATGGTGAAACATTACATAATATTAATGAACTAGAAAGCTATTATGGTCAAAATCATGTTGAAAATGAATACAATCAGATATTTCTTGATGTGTATGATGTGAATGGTCAAAAAATAGATCAGGCTTATGTTTATGAATTTAATATGGATAAACCTGAAAATGTTGATGCCTTAGGTGAAGATATTCTAGAACATGATTATGTTCAATATATTCAAAAACAGAAACTGAATGATCAAAGTCTTTTTGATGATGATTTGATGGTGTTTTAAAGAAAAAACTTTTTAATGATGAAAAAGTCATTAAAAAGTTTTTTTTATTCAATAACTTCAATTTGTAAAGATTTCATCACATCAATGCTTTTGGCGTGAGTGTCTTCATCACTGCTACCACACCCTTTTAGATCAATGCGTATAGGTGTTTGTGGTAGTGCGGATTTAACCATGATGGCATTGGACAGGACACAAATATGAGAGACAACACCTACTAAAGTGACACTTTCATATGATTTGTTTTTAAGATCATTGGCCAAATCTAAAGATGGAAATGTTTCTTTTTTATAACATGGATAAGGTTCTAAAAGTTGACGGACTTGACCATATAATTGCCATCCATCCGTATTTTCAATGCAATGTTCAATGGATAAATGTTTTCCTTCATAAGTTTGAAGATAATTATCTTGATGTGTATCCATTGTATAAATAATATCATCATGATTCTGTTGAAATTCTTTGATTAGATCAACAATGTGCTCTTCTAGTGCTCTTGCTTTTGGAAAGCCAAGACTTCCAGATACAAAATCATTCTGATAATCAACAACGATTAATAATTTTTTCATATGATCACCTCAATATTATTTTACCTCATGTTTTTTTCTGTCAATGAATGAAAGTAAGATTATTTTCACTGTTTTCAATAAAAATGCGATATAATATGAAGCATGAGGTGAGGGTATGACATTAGATCAAATGAGTCCACAGACATTAGTTCGTATTGTTGCGGTCAATGGCAAAGGACTTTTGAGAAGACGTTTATTAGAAATGGGATTAACACCCCATACATTAGTAAAAATTAGAAAAGTAGCACCTATGGGGGATCCAATTGAAGTCTATTTAAGAAGTTATGTTTTAACTTTAAGAAAAGAGGATGCTTCTTTGATTGAAGTGGAGGTTGTATCAGATGAGTAAAAAAATTGCTTTAATTGGAAATCAAAATTGTGGAAAAACAACTTTATTTAATGCTTTGACGGGTTCTTCACAGCATGTTGGTAATTTTCCTGGTGTTACTGTTGAACAAAAAACAGGATATATTAAAAAACATAAAGATGAATTAGAATTGATAGATTTACCTGGTATTTATTCTTTATCACCATATACATCAGAAGAAATTGTCTCTATACGTTATTTGTTAGAGGAAAAACCATCTTTAATTATTAATATTGTTGATGCCACAAATATGGAGAGAAATCTTTATTTGACGACACAGTTGCTGGAATTAAATATTCCAATGATGCTTGTTTTGAATATGATGGATGAAGTGATTACAAGTGGAAATAGCATAGATATTGATGGGTTAAAAAAACATCTTCATATGGATGTAATTCCTATTTCTGCAAGTAAAAATGAAGGTATTGAAGATGTGATTATAGCTATTGAAAATAATCTAGACAAACCATCACAACATATTGATATTTGTCATGGTGTTGTGCATAAGGCTATTCATTCTATCTCACATATTGTTGAACAGAGTGCTCAATCTTTAGGACTACCACTACGTTATTGTGTGACGAAGATTATTGAAAGTGATGAAGATATATTTAATCAGTTGAAAATTGACGAAGGGGATCGCCATATTATCGAACATATTCTAGAAAAGATGGAAGAAGAAGCGGGAACGGATAGAGAAGCGGCTCTTGTAGATATGCGTTATTCGTTTATTGAAGATGTCTGTCATCAGACTGTTTTCATTGAAAGTGAAACAAAAGAACAAATTCGTTCTGAAAAAATAGATAGACTTTTAACACATAAATATTTGGGAATTCCAATCTTTATTTTGATTATGTTATTGATTTTTTATTTAACATTTTCATTGATTGGAGCACCTCTTCAGGATTTAATGGATAGTGGTATAGGAATTATTTCAGATATGATTATTCGTTTCTTGGAGAATCATGATGTTTCATTCTGGGTACGTTCTTTAATTGGTGATGGTATTTTAGCAGGAGTTGGAAGTGTCCTTTCTTTCTTGCCTGTCATTGTGATATTATTTTTCTTCTTATCCATGTTGGAAGATAGTGGATATATGGCAAGAGTGGCTTTCGTGATGGATAAGGCTTTAAGAAAAATAGGATTATCTGGCCGCTCTTTTGTGCCGATGTTAATAGGGTTTGGATGCAGTGTTCCTGCGATTATGTCAACACGTACATTATCAAGTGACAGAGATAGAAAAATGACGATTATTTTAACGCCATTCATGTCATGTAGTGCAAAATTACCTATTTATGGTATGATTATTGCTGCATTTTTTCCAACAAAAGCTGCTCTGGTTATGATTAGCATTTATTGTATTGGCATTTTCGTTGCTATTATTTCTGCATTGATCTTAAAAAATACAATTTTTATTGGCGAACCTGTTCCTTTTGTTTTAGAGTTACCAGCCTATCGTATACCAACTTTAAAAAATGTTTTCTTAAATGTTTTAGACAAAGCTAAAGATTTTATTCATAAAGCTTTTACAATTATTTTTATGGCTTCAATTGTCATTTGGTTTTTACAGAGTTTCAATTATACATTTGATTTTGTATCTGATAGCTCACAAAGTATTTTAGCATCTATTGGTTCCTTTGTTTCACCAATCTTTGCGCCTTTAGGTTTTAATGATTGGCGTGCATCTACTGCTTTGATGACAGGAATTACTGCTAAAGAGTCAGTTGTTTCAACTTTGACAGTGCTGACACAATCATCTACAACAGCAGCTTTAAATCAAGCTTTAATTGGAATCTTTACTCCTTTAAGCGCCTTTTCTTTTCTTGTCTTTACAGTTTTATATATGCCTTGTGTTGCTGCATTTGCTGCAACAAGACGTGAACTTCGCTCTTGGATACAGGCTATTTTAACAGTATTATTTCAAACAGGTATGGCTTATATTGTTGCATTTGTCATATATCAGTTAGGACAATTATTCTTATAAAGAAGGTGAAAATATGGATGATCATTATCAACAATTATTAAAAATAAAAGAAGAAAAGTTAATAAAGGCCTTTGAAAAAAATAATATATCATGCATGATTGTCAAGGATGAAAAAGAGCTCAAAAATTATTTGAAGTCTATTTTGGTTCATCAAAAGAAAGTGGCAGTAGGTGGAAGTGTGACTTTATCAGAACTTGGAGTCATTGATCTGATTAGAGAGAGTGACGTTGATTTTATCGATCGATATGAAGAAGGACTTACCCGTGAGCAAATGATAGAGCGTTTAAGAGAAGGTTTGTTATCAGATATCTTTATTACAAGTACCAATGCGATATCAATGGATGGTTGCCTCTATAATATTGATGGAACAGGGAATAGAGTTGCTGCGATGATTTTTGGGCCACGTGAAGTGATTGTTATTGCTGGTTTAAATAAGATTTGTAATAATGAAGCTGAAGCTATTGAACACATACGCCAATATAGTGCTCCAGCCAATGCTTTGCGTTTGCATAAAAAAACACCTTGTGCCCAATCTGGACAATGTCAAAATTGTTTGAGTCCAGATCGCATTTGCAGCAGTTATGTCAAACTAGGTTATCAAAGTCAAATGTATCGTATCAAAGTGTTAATTATTGAAAAAAATATTGGATATTAGGTGAGAATATGAAAAAAACAGGAATTTTGTTTCCAATTTCTGCACTACCGAGTCAATACGGAGTAGGGGATTTTGGAAAGAACGCATATAAGTTTATTGATAAGATTGCTCAGGCCCATCTGACTATTTGGCAGATTTTACCATTGAATCCTTTGGGATATGGAAATTCACCTTATCAACCTTTATCAAGTCATGCAGGAGATGAACTTTATTTAGATATTGACGCTTTTTTGCAAGCTGGTTTACTTAAGGAAGATGAACTCGAAATCACATCACAACAAAATCAATATGTGGATTATAATCGAGTTAGAAAACAAAAAGAAAAATATTATCGATTAGCTTTTTCGCGTTTTGTGGGGGATGAGGATTATCATCGTTTTATTGACAATAATCCATGGCTGTATCCATATGCTATTTTTAGAGTGTTTAAGAGTCATCATCATGAACGTTCCTGGATAGAATGGGAAGAAGAATATAAAAATTATCAACAAGAACATCATTTTTCATTGTTACCTTTTACAAAAGATATTGATTATCATCTGTTTTTGCAGTATTTCTTTTTCTTGCAATGGCAACAATTAAGAGATTATGCTCATCAAAGACATATTGAAATTATTGGAGATATGCCTATATATGTCGGACTGGATTCAGCAGATGTATGGCAAAATCAAGAAAGCTTCTTACTGGAAGAAGATGGAACACCTTCATTTGTAGCAGGAGTTCCACCAGATTATTTTAGTAAGTACGGACAAAGATGGGGGAACCCATTATATGATTGGGAATATTTAAAAAAACATGATTATGATTTTTGGATAGATCGAATGAAAGCAACTCAACAGATGTATGATTGTGTAAGGATTGATCATTTTAGAGCTTTTGACACTTATTGGAAAATTCCTGCCAGTGAACCAACAGCGGTGATAGGTGAATGGGTTGAAGGACCTGCCTACGATTTATTTGACACTTTGTATTCGCGTATTGATCATTTATCTATTTTGGCTGAAGATTTGGGAGATTTACGTGATGAAGTTTATCAGTTAAGAGATTATTATCATCTTAAAGGAATGTATGTTTTTCAATTTCATTATGCATATGATTTTGATTTTTCTAAGGTTGTTGTTTATAGTGGAACACATGATAATGATACTTTAAAAGGGTGGTTAGAAAGTTTGGATAGTGAGGAGCTTGAGAAATTAGAAAAAATGTTGGAAGAATATTCTGAACAAGACCTTGATCAAAAAATATTACATTATTGTTTAAATTTAAAAGCTGAAGAAGTCATTATTCCTTTTTGGGATATGATGGGAAAAGATACACATTGTCGTTTTAATGTTCCTGGTCAGATTGGATCTCCAAATTGGGAATATCATTTAATGGATTTTCAAGAATTTGACGTCTATTTAGAACGCTTTTCACATATGATAATAGAAAGTCAAAGAGGAGATGTTTAGATGAAAAAAGCAATCGTTCTTGCAGGTGGTGGAGCAAAAGGTGCGTATGAAGCAGGATTTTTAAAAGCTATTCATGAAAATCAATGGGATTATCAAATTGTCACAGGAACATCTATAGGAGCGCTTAATGCCTGTTTATTGGCGCAAAAGGATATAGATGTTCTTTTGCGTTTATGGGAGAATATTGAAGAAAAAGATGTTTTTGCAGGAGGATTACCTGATTTGAGTTTCGATTTTGATCATATGCTTGATCAATCTCATTTGGCTATCTCTTTTTTTAAAAAATATATCAAAGAAAAAGGTGCTGATATTACACCATTAAAGCATTTGATTCGCCAATTATTAGATGAAGAAAAATTACTTCAATCATCAATAGATTTGGGATTGTGTACAGTTGAATATCCCTCATTGAAACCATTGTATATAACGAAAAAAGAAATGCCACGTGAATTTATCTATGACTATTTATTAGCTAGTGCTTCTTGTTTTCCTTTGTTTCCAGTTCATCATTTTGGAGGTTATTCTTATATTGATGGTGGCTATTATGATAATGTTCCGATTGATTTAGCTTTGGCAATGGGCGCTCAGGAAATTCTTGTTATAGATATGAATTATCCTGTAAAGCATCCTTATTATCTTCATCGCCCAGATATTTGTTATACTTATCCAACTGTTGAACTCAGTGGATTTATGGATTTCTCAAAAGATTCTATACAACGCTTATTACGTATCGGATATCAGCAAGGACAAAAAACTATGAACAAATACGTAGGGAATAGATATACTTTTTTACCCTTTCAAACCCCATTATTTGATAAAATATATCAAGATGTTTTATTTACAGAAAGATATATTCGCCAATATTTAAAAAGAAGTAGTCATGATCATCTTTATCAGCAATTTTTTGAAGATCATTTTCAGGAAACTTTGCAAAAAGAAGATTACTTGTATATTGTACTTGATTGGATCTGCCATCTTTTAGAACGTGATGAAAGTTATGTGTATCAATTTGATATTCTTGTTGATGATATTTTACAGGATTTTGATAAATATCTACGAAAAGATTTTTCGATTCAGTTGCAAGGAAATTTACAGATTCTTGAACATATGAATAATAAAGGAATTGTTGGAGTGATTTTACACTTTTTGATTTATCCTGAACATGATCAGATAGGAATAGAAAAACTCATGACATTATTTGATAAACAATATGTTATGGCACAATTCGTTAAATGTTTATATATAGAAAAACAAGGTTCGTTATAAACTATGAACCTTGTTTTTCGTATAAATTCTTTTTTGTTTTATCATAAATGATTTTAAGACCTTTAAATGTTAAATCAGCATCATAAATATCAATCAGATCAGTTTCTTGAGCAATCATTCGTCCTAAACCACCAGTTGAAATGACTTTCATATCATGCTGATATTCTTTTTTGATTTGTTTAATTAAATATTCAGTTTGCCCAATATATCCAAAAAAGACACCAGCCTGCATACTTTTAATTGTATTTTTAGCAATGACACGTTCTGGCTTTTGAATTTCAATTTCGGGAAGTTTAGCCGCTTGAGAAGATAAGGCTGTAGCACAAATACCAATACCTGGAGCAGTTGCACCACCTAAAAATTCTCCTTTATGACTGACAACATCATAAGTAGTAGCAGTTCCAAAATCAATAACAAGACAAGGACCACCATATGTATAGTAAGCACCTGCTGCATCTACTAAACGATCAGCGCCTAATGTTGAAGGGTTGTCAATACGAATATCAATGCCTGTTTTAACACCTGGGCCAATAAAAATAGGATTTTTATGTAAGAATTTTTTTATACTATTAGTAAAAGAATAATTAATCTTTGGAACAACACTACTGATGATAATATCTTCAATATCATCAGTAGATATAGATGACGCGTTTAAGAAAGATAATAACATAAATCCATATTCATCAGAAGTCCTTTGAAATTTGGTTGTTAAACGGTAGGTTCCAATTAAATTATTATGATGATAGATACCAATAGTAATATTTGTATTTCCAATATCAATAACGGCTAACATTTTCTTTCCTCCAACTCTTTCATTTGATTTAAAATTACATGGGCTAAATCTTGTTTAGACATGATATCATAATTTTGAACAGCATCGGTAGTGAGAATACTAACTACATTTGTATCTCCTTGAAAACCAGCACCTTCAACTTTTAAATGATTTGCAACAATCATATCACAATTTTTCTTTTTCAGTTTTGTTTGAGCATTTTCAATCAGGTTACTTGTTTCCATTGCAAAACCACAAATGACTTGAGCAGAAGAACGTCTTTTTCCGATTTCTAATAATATATCTTTGTTTTTATGAAATTCTAATAATAATGTGTCTTCTTTTTTCTTGATTTTTTCTTCAGCAATATTTTGTACAGCATAGTCTCCAACGGCGGCAGACATAATAATATAATCGTAATCATGAACACGTTGAATGATTTGATGATACATATCATTGGCATTGATGACATCAATAATATTAACTCCATGTGGTTTTTTAAGGTGCGTAGGGCCACTGACTAACGTGACTTGAGCTCCAGATTGGAAAGCGGCTTTCGCCAGTGCATAACCCATTTTTCCACTTGAATGATTGGTGATATATCGTACGGGATCAATACTTTCCTGTGTTGGACCGGCACTAATGAGAATTTTTTTGCCTATTAATGTTTTAGGAGCTAACATATAATCAATCATTTCTAAAAGAGTTTCTTCGTCTGCCAGTTTTCCGTTTCCAGTATCACCACAAGCTAATAATCCTGAAATAGGTTCAACAAAAACAACACCTGTTTCTTTTAATGTTTGGATATTTTTTTGTGTGATTGGATTTTCATACATATGTACATTCATAGCAGGTGCAATGAGTTTTGGACATGTAGCGGCTAAAAAAGCACTTGTTAACATGTTATCAGCCATACCATATGCCAGTTTTGCAATCGTATGAGCACTGGCTGGAACAACCATAAATAAGTCAGCATCTTTGACAATGTCTACATGAGTAATAATAGCTGGATTTTCATCATCAAATGTATCCACATAGACTTTACGTTTTATTAGTGACTGGATACAAACAGGAGTGACAAAGCGTGTTGCACTTTCACTCATCATCACTTCTATCTGATATCCCTGTTTCACTAAATCACTAATGAGCTGTATACTTTTAAAAGCTGCAATACTTCCTGTAATACCAATAATTATTTTTTTTGACATATTTTCACCTTATTTCTTTATTTGAATTAAAATGCGTGAAACAATAACAGAAATGATTGTTCCAACGATAGCTTCTAACAAACCAGTTGTTGCAATGATTGTGAGAAGATAGGGCATTAATTTTGAAAAAGTCATGCCTAAAGCTGAAGCATATTGATTTCCAAAAAAAAGATAAATACCACCCAAGACAAGAATTGTATTTGTCATTGCACCTAAAAAAGAACCTAGACTCATTGCTAATATAGGATGTTTTTTCCATTTTTCATAAATCATTCCAGCAACATATCCAATACAAACTCTAGGAATGATAGCAATCACTAAACTCCATAAAGAACCACTTATAAATGGTGAGAAAACAAACGATGTGATCGTTGGTTGGATTGTATTGATAATGAGGCTTGATAAGCCAAAAACGAGACCAACTTGAGCACCCTTATTTTTTCCTAATACAATTCCTGCAATGATCACAGGAATATGCAAGGTTGTAGCACGTAATGGACCGATAGGGATAAACCCTAAAAAGGGAACCATAACCATTAAAATTTCAATGGCAATAAAAAGCGACATGAATGCAAGATTCTTTGTTTTTTGTTTATTCATTTGTACCTCCACTGTCATTTCTTATATAGAATACGACGTTTTTTTATCTGATTAAAAAAGAAAAGTTAGTGCTTCATAGAGTCACTACTTACAATATTCTTTTTCCATCTCACATTATACATGCTTATCTTTTGAAAAGCAATGTATAAAATTAATGATAATGATTACTATTATTAAAAAGTTCTTGCTTTCTTATTTTTTCAGTGTATAATGATAGTAGATGAATAAGGAGGAAAAAGAAGATGACAAAATGGGTTTGTAGAATTTGTGGATATGTCTATGAAGGAGATACAGCTCCTGAACAATGTCCAATATGTAAAGCTCCAGCAAGTCAATTTGAAAAAGTTGAAGAAGAAAAGAAATCTAAATATGCTGGAACAAAAACTGAAAAGAATTTAATGGAAGCTTTTGCAGGTGAGTCTCAAGCAAGAAATAAATATACTTATTTTGCTGAAATGGCTAGAAAAGAAGGCTTAGAACAAATTGCTGCTATTTTTGAAGAAACTGCAAATCAAGAAAAACAACATGCTAAAATGTGGTTTGCTGAATTCCATGGTATTGGTTCAACAGATCAAAATTTAGAAGATGCTGCTGCTGGAGAAAATGAAGAATGGACTGATATGTACAAACGTATGGCCAAAGAAGCAAGAGAAGAAGGATTCGAAGAATTGGCTATTAAATTTGAAAATGTTGGAAAAGTTGAAAGATCACATGAAGCACGCTATTTAAGATTATTAAAAAATTATAAAGAAGGAAAAACTTTCAAGGGAGATGCTCCAAAAGGATGGAAATGTAGACAATGTGGTTTCATCTATGAAGGTGAAGAAGCTCCTGAAAGATGTCCAACATGTGGTTATCCAAAAGCATATTTCGAAAGAATGACTGAAAATTATTAATCTAATCTGGTCAGTGATGGGAACTTCCCATCACTTTTTTATGAAATGAAAAAACAACTCATCATGAGTTGCTTTTTGTAGATTTTATCAAAGGACGTTGACCTAAACCAACTTTGTTTTTTAATGTGATGAACATAATGAAACATCCAATAAGAGTCAGTCCACATACAAAGATGAGCATACTATTTAAACCTAAACTATCTTGTAATATCCCACCAAAAATATTTCCTATTGATGATCCTAATCCTGTTGACATCATCGCAATCATTGTCTGTCCCATCATTTGATCACTTTCATCAAGATGATCGTTAACATAATAAGTAATCGTTGCTGTAAAGAGTCCAAACGATAATCCCTGAAACATCATGCCAATTAATAAAATTATTAAATGAGGAGCTAAACAGATTGTCAGATTACGTAAGACATAAAAGAATGCGCTGGCCAAAAGGAGTGTTTCAGAACGATACTTTTTTAATAAGCGATATGTAATGGACATAATAGGCATTTCACTAGCTGCCATACAGAAGACGGCAATTCCATATAATGAAGTGTTTCCACCAAGATTTTTCACAATATTAATTAAATAAGTTGATAAGGATGTTGAAGCAGCATACATAAAAGTAAAGGCTACAAGAATAAGAAAATAAATACGGTATTTTTTAATGACAGAAAAAATATTATTTTGTTCTTTAGTGGCTGTTTCTTCTTGAATATGGTAGGGTGGCATTGTATAAAGAAGAATCAACAAAATGATACTAGCAAATGCATAAACAAAAGCAATGACTGTTGGATTAAAAAACTCAATTAGCTGACCAACAATGATAGCTCCTGTCGCATATGAAATTGAACCAAGTCCTCTAGCTAAGCCAAAATTGATATATTGTCCATCTTTTAAGTAGTTCATACATATTGTAGAAAATAGAGGAACCATAGCAGCAATCAGACTTAATAGGAAAACGTATAAAATCATAATCAGAAAAATGGGAGAGGTGATGATTGTTAAGACAGTGAAAATGAGAATCATCACAAGGTATAGGGTGAAAATAAGTCTACTGATAGATAAACCTTTAATGCGTGATAAAAGTGATGAGATAAATGGAGATAAAAAGATAGATAAAATGGCTCCACCTCCAGTCACAATCCCAATATCTGTATTAGATAAACCACGATATTGTAAAAATATTGCTACATATCCATAAATAGCCAGATATGATAGCCAGAAAAGAATTTGTAACCCATTGTATTTCATTTGTAATGATTTCATTGATGCGCCCTCCAAAATTTTTGTCTTCTCAATCATAACAAAAAAAGCATTGAAACATGCTTTTTTTCATATTATGAAATTACTTTATTTCATCACTGACGGGACTGGATAATGGATGACGAAAATCATTCTTTTTATCATAACTAATTTTATTTTGAATGTTTTGCTCATAATCCTTTTGAAAAATACAAGAGAAAATGACATTAAGTAGATATTCAATAGAAATTTGAGAAGCAAAAGGAGCTATTTTTGTAAAAATCTTCTCCCTAGAACCAATATTTAATATATAGTCAGCATAATGAGATAAACGATTATCACCAACTGATGTTAAAACAATGATGGGTGTATTATTTTCTTTTAAAGTTTGGGCAATTTGGATATTTTCATTGGTTTCACCTGAATAAGAAATAATGATTGCAATACGTGAAGCATCCGAATTATATGACATAAAGACCTGTTCACCATGTAAAATTCTTAAATTGACATCTCTAGAAATACGCATCATCTTATGTTGAAAGCTCATCGCTGCTAATAATGAGTTACCTGATCCATATATATCAATATGCTGATGGGGATATAATAAATCAACAATCTTATTTAATTCAGTAAAATCAATCAATTTAATCGTATCAGCAATGACTTCCTGATAAAGAGAAGATAACTTATGACAAATCATAGGATAACTGTCATCTTTAGAAAATGGAAAATTGACATCAATGCGATCAGTATGATGTAAATCATATTGCAGTTCAGCAGAATATTTGATTTTAAAATCATTATAGCCTTCTAATCCTATTTTTTTACAGAGTCTGACAATAGTGGCAGGAGAAGTATATGTTTCTTTTGCTAGTTCTTTGACTGACATGCCTAAGACTTGTTCTCCATGATTTAAAATGTATTTTGCAATTTGTTTTTCTGATTGAGAGAATTCCAGTTCAAATTCTAATTGTGTCATTATACTCATTTTTATCACCAATCATAGTATACCATGAAACTTTGTTTCATAGAAGTTAAGATTTTCTCTCTTATTATGAAAAATTATGTTTGATATATTTTTGAAGTATTTTATATGGCTTTGTGTTAGAATAGAGTCAGTATTTATGAATGGGAAAAAGGAGAGTTATGATGGATATCAAAGAAGCAGTAGAAAAACGACATAGTGTTCGTCAATATTTAGATCGACCTATAGATGATAAAATCAAAAAGGTATTGGAAGAACAAATTGAGAAATGTAATCAGAAAAGCCACCTCAATATACAATCGATTGTCAATGAACCACGTGCTTTTCAAAGTCGTTTGGCTCATTATGGTCAATTTCAAGGTGTAAAAAATTATATTGCTCTTATTGGTAAAAAGAATATACCTGATTTACAGGAAAAATGCGGATATTATGGAGAACAGCTTGTTTTATTAGCACAACAGCTTGGTTTAAATACGTGTTGGGTCGCTCTAACTTATAAAAAAGTTTCAGAAGTGCTTCATCTTGATTCTGATGAGAAAATAGTAGCTGTGATTGCAATTGGCTATGGTAAAAATCAAGGGGCGACTAGACGCAGTAAAGATATGAAAGATGTCATTGAAACAACAGGATCAGTTCCTCAATGGTTTGATGAAGGTGTTCGCTTTGCATTGTTGGCACCAACAGCTATGAATCAACAGAAATTTAAGTTTATTTTTGAACAAGGAAAAGTCAAAATAAAGAGAGGAATGGGTCTTTATACAAAAATAGATATAGGTATTGTCAAATATCATTTTGAAATAGGTGCTGGAAAGCAGCATTTTCAATGGGACAGTGAAGAAGATGAAAGATATGTGATGGATAATGAGTGATAAAGTGTTAGTTGTTGATGATGAAAAAGAAATTGCAGATCTTTTAGAGTTCTATTTGTGTAATGAAGGCTTTGAAGTTTATAAATTTTATAATGGACATGATGCTATCAGATGTATTGAAAAAGAAAATATTGATATTGCTGTTTTGGATATTATGTTACCAGATATTGATGGCTTTCAAATCTGTCAGAAAATTAGAGAACATTACTTTTTCCCAATTATTATGTTAACGGCTAAAGTTGAAGACATGGATAAAATTATGGGATTAACATTAGGAGCAGATGATTATATCACAAAACCCTTTAATCCTTTAGAAGTTGTGGCGAGAGTGAAAACACAATTGAGACGTTATAAAAGATATAACGCAACAACGCAGTCTCAGGATGTTTTAGAATATGATATTAGAGGACTGGTGATTAATAAAGAAACACATAAATGTTATCTATATAATGAATTATTGGATTTGACGCCTATTGAATTTGATATTTTGTGGTATCTATGTTCAAAGCAGGGAAAAGTTGTATCGAGTGAAGAATTGTTTGAAGCAGTCTGGAAAGAAAAATATATTGATAACAATAATACAGTCATGGCACATATTGCCAGATTAAGAGAAAAACTCAGGGAACCAACAAAAAAACCAAAATTTATAAAAACGGTTTGGGGAGTGGGGTATCAAATTGAAAAGTAAAAACATATTATTAAAAAAAGCAATGGTACGAATAATTGGATTAGCCCTCATTTATACATGTGTTTTGTTTGTGATTATTTTGATTGGATGGAATATCGCTTCACAAATCACATGGTATGCATTGGATCCTTTGTATCATTTTCTGTTGTTTATTCAGGACGGACTTGTTGTTATCTTACCCATCTTATTAATCATTGGTTATCTGGTCATTGTCTTTTTTGAATTAAGGAAACCTTATGCTTATTTAGAAGATGTGGTTAAAGGAGTTCGAGATATCAATAATCGTCAATTACATATGATCCATTTGGAGCATGATGAATTAAGAGATGTGAATGATTTGTTAAATCAGACAAAGGCGGATATTGAACTTAATGAACAGGCTGCTAAAATGGCTGAACAGAAGAAAAACGATCTAATTGTTTATTTAGCGCATGATTTAAAAACACCTTTAACATCTATGATTGGTTATTTAACGATTTTAAAAGATGAAAAAGATATTCCTCAACAATCACATGATCATTATGTTGAGATTGCTTTGAATAAGGCAGAAAGATTAGAAGATTTAATTAATGAATTTTTTGAAATCACACGTTTTAATCTGACACAGCAGGCTTTAGAGCTTTCGCGTATTGATATTGTCAGATTACTAGAACAATTGATATATGAATTTAAACCTATGTTCAAGGAGAAAAACTTACAATGTGAACTGGATGCCCCTCGTTATTTAGAAATGAAATGTGATGTTCAAAAAATGCTAAGAGTCTTTGATAATCTTTTAAAAAATGCAGTGAATTATAGTTTTGAAAATACTGTCATTCATATTCATCTTTCACAAAGTGAAAAAGGTTATGTGTTTATTTTTGAAAATCAGGGAAATACAATACCTCAAGCAAAGCTTGATCATATATTTGAACAATTTTATCGATTGGATAGTTCACGTGCTTCTAACACAGGTGGTGCAGGGCTAGGACTTTCTATTTCTAAAGCAATTATTGAACAGCACCATGGTCAAATTCAGGTTGAAAGCTATGATGAAAAAATTATCTTTAAAGTCTTGATTCCCTTATTGTAAGAAAATCGTAAGAATTTATTAATAAAATAATAAGAAGATTATATTGAAGTATTAAAAAAGAGCATTTGTTATTTTGATAAACTGAAGTTGTCAAAATAGAAATGCTTTTTTTTAATGGAGGGAAATAAGATGAAGAAAGTCGCAATTCTTTTTGGTGGGAAATCTACAGAATATAGTGTGTCATTAGAGTCTGCTTATTCTGTTTTATCTCATCTTGATAATCATAAGTTTGAAGTTTATATGATTGGAATTAATCAAAGAGGAGAATGGAAACATTTTGATGGTGATATCTCTTTGATTAAAGATGATAAGTGGGATCAAGAATATTTAAATCCTGTCACCATATCATTAGATCCTCAGCGAAAATGTTTATTGGAAATGCACAACCAAAAGATTGAAGAAGTGAAACTTGATGCGATTTTTCCTATTTTACATGGTAAAAATGGGGAAGATGGAAGTGTACAGGGACTCATTCAAATTTCTGGTATTTCGCTGATTGGATGCGATGTTCTATCGTCAGCTTTGTGTATGGATAAATATCGTGCTCATGAATTGGTGAAAGCGCATGGGATTGAAGTTTCTAGCTGTGTTTATTTACAGCATCAACAGGATTATCAAAATAAGAAATCAGATATCATGAAGTTATCATTACCTGTTTATATCAAACCCGTGAAATCTGGATCATCATTAGGTATGTGTCGTTTAGAAAGTTTTGATCATCTTGATCAGGCAGTATTTGAAGCGTTTCAATATGATGATTGTGTTTTGATAGAGGAGGAAGTGAAGGGATTTGAAGTAGGATGTGCCGTTATGGGGAATGATGTTTTAAAAACGGGACGTGTTGATGAAATTGAACTGTCTTCCGGATTCTTTGATTTTCAGGAAAAATATACACTTCAAACATCACAAATTTATGTTCCGGCACGTATTTCACCTGCTTTAGAATCAAAAATTCAGGAAACGGCCAAACAAATTTATCGTATTTTAGGATGTCAAATATTAGCAAGAGTGGATATGTTTTTAACGCCAGATGAACATATTGTTTTTAATGAAGTCAATACCATACCAGGATTTACAGCTCATAGTCGTTATCCCATGATGATGGAAAAAAGTGGTTTATCTTTTCAGGAGTTACTTACACAATTGATTGAAATGGGGATTCATTATGCAAATCAAAACACTTTATAAAAAGGATATCATTCAGGGTTCATTAATCCTTGTCAATCAGCATTATCCATTTCGTCTTTCTCATCCCAATCTTTGTTTCTTTCAAGAAACAACTCATCAAATACAGATAGATGCTTCTAGGCTTTTGAAACAATGTTTACAACATCTTCAAATTCAAGATGAAATCATTGTGAGTAGTGCTTATCGTTCTGCTTTAGAACAAAAACAACTTTACCAGAAATCTTTAAAAAATCATGGACAAGCATACACACAAAAATATGTTGCGAAGGCTCATCATAGTGAACATGAAACAGGTTTAGCCATTGATTTGGCACTTCATGAGGATGATATTGATGAGATTTGTCCAAATTTTCCAAATACTGGTATTTGTCAAAAGTTTCGTGATTTTTGTGGTGACTTTGGTTTTATTGAAAGATATAAAAAGGATAAAGAAACAATCACAGGAATTGGTAGTGAATCATGGCATTTTCGCTATGTTGGATTTCCCCATTCTCTGATTATGAACGATTATCACTTCTGTTTAGAAGAATATCACGACTTTTTGAAATGCTATTCACTTTATCATCCTTTTGTCTATGCTATCGGACAAAGAGTCTTTGAAATCTTTTATGTCCCAATGATCAAAGAACAGGTAACGATTGCTTTACGAAATGATGATATTTATCAAATATCAGGTAATAACATGGATGGTTTTATTGTGACAGTATGGAGGAGAAGCTTATGAAAAAAGGTTATCCTTATATTGATATCATGAGAATCATTGCCTCTGTTTTTGTGATAGCCATTCATATTTATCCTTTTATACAAATCAATCCAACTATGGATTTGATTGTCACACGTACCATTGGTAGATTAGCTGTTCCATTTTTCTTTATGGTGACATCGTTCTTTCTTTTTCAAAATGGCTATCCTACAGGAGAACATATCAAAAAGACGTTGTTGTCATTATTGAAATGGTATGTGCTTGCGATTGTTATTTATATACCATTAATGATTTATAATCATTATTTGTCTCAGGAACATCTTGTATTTACCATCATCAAAGATATATGTATTG
Organism: Massilimicrobiota sp. mt181; assembly: GCF_055420065.1. NCBI lineage: Bacteria > Bacillati > Bacillota > Erysipelotrichia > Erysipelotrichales > Erysipelotrichaceae > Massiliimicrobium > Massilimicrobiota sp. mt181. Next base: position 93,773 of record NZ_JBVAYN010000003.1, on the reverse strand, counting down.
ATGGACCATTTTATCATTTATGGTATTTTCCAGCGACTATTATTGGATTGATGATCGTTTTGTTTTTAATTCGATATTGTCATCGTTATACATGGCTGATAGTCATTGGTTTATATATGATAGGATTATTGGGTGATAGTTATTTTGGTATGGTCAGTCAGATTGATATTTTTCATCGCTTTTATACTTGTCTGTTTCAATATATGGATTATACACGCAATGGCATTTTCTTTGCGCCACTCTTTCTTATGTTAGGAATACAGATAGCAAGAGAGAAGCATCATTTCAAGTATCATATTCATATGATTTTACTGTTGTTAAGTTTATGTGTGATGATAGGAGAATCTTTGATTTTACATACTTCCTATACATTAAGACATGATGCCATGTATTTTAGTTTACCAATTGTTTCCTATTTATTATTTTCATTTTTAGTTGCATATCAGGGGCATAGATATATCAGTCTTAAAAATATATCTTTGTGGGTTTATATCATTCATCCATGGATGATTGTTGTTGTCAGAGTGATGGGTAAATGGAGCAGACAGATGGCTCTCGCTGAAAATAATGTGATTCAATTTCTTGTGGTTGTTTTGTTTTCATTTTGCTTTGGATTTATCATGAATATTTTTATGAAAAGAAGGGGGGAATATTAATGAGAAACAGCATGCTTGATTGTCAAAGAAGCTGGATTGAAATAGATTTATCAGCTCTAAGACATAATGTGAAAGCAATATGTACGATGCTTTCTGGTCGAGAACAATTGATGGCTGTTGTCAAAGCAGATGCTTATGGCCATGGAGCCATTCGTATTTCTCACGAACTTAATCAAATGGGTATACATTATTTTGCGGTTGCAACTTTAGCTGAAGCTATTGAATTAAGAGACAATCATATTCAGGGAGATATCTTGATTTTAGGATATACTGATCCTTGCCATGCCAAAGAATTACAAGATTATGATCTGACTCAGACAGTTACTCATGGTGATTATGCTAAGCTTCTAGAAAAGCAGAAAAGAAATGTGAAAGTTCATATTGCTATTGATACAGGCATGCATCGTCTAGGAGAAAGTGATTTGAAAAAAGTAGAAGCTATTTATCAATCTCATTATTTACACGTGACAGGTCTTTTTTCACATCTTTGTGTCTGTGATGAAATGACAAAGGAAAGTCAAGAATATACATATCAACAAATTGAAACATTGATGGCATTCATTCAAAAACTGAAAAAACAACATTATTCAATAGGGAAAGTTCATTTGTTAAGCAGTTATGGTTTCATCAATTATCCACAATATACCTTTGATTATGTTCGTATGGGAATCTTGTTGTATGGTGTTGATTCTGCATTGCCAAAGCAAAATAAATTAACTTTAAAACCTGTTTTATCATTAAAATCAAAAATTATATTGATTAGAGATATTCAACCAGGTGATTCTGTTGGCTATGGAAGAACATTTATAGCATCAAAGCCTATGAAAATTGCCACTGTTCCTATTGGTTATGCTGATGGCTTACCTAGAGCATTATCCAATCGTGGAAAAGTCATTGTTCGTGGACAATTGGTAGCTATCGTTGGCCGTATTTGTATGGATCAGATGATGATTGATGTAACAGATGTTTATGATGTTCAAGAAGATGATGTTGTCACTATTATTGGCCGTGATCAAGTTTGTCAGAATGTAGAAACAATCGCGATGCAGACAAATACAATTTCAAATGAAATTTTAAGTCGTATAGGATCTCGTTTGCCTAAGATATATGTTTTATGATATGAAACAAAGTTTCATAGAACATTGTATTTTTGTAATAATTATGAAACTATTTTATAAAGTCATGAAAAGATATTTACTCGTATGTCAATATCTTTTAAAATGAAGTTATAAGAGAAAAAGGAGGACTTTATAAGTGGAAAAGAAAATGCCAAAAGATTTTTATTGGGGTGGTTCTGTATCATCATTCCAAACTGAAGGAGCAAGAAATGAAGGAGGAAAAGGTGTTTGTATTTATGATGTTAGACCAATGAATCCTGAATTTTCAGATTGGAATGTTGCGATTGATGAATATCATCGTTATGATGAAGATATTGCATTAATGAAAGAAATGGGATTTAATTTCTATCGTTTTTCTATTTGCTGGTCAAGAATTATTCCTAATGGAACTTTAGATGAACCTGTTAATGAAGAAGGAGTGAAGTTCTATAGTGATTTAATTGATAAATTATTGGCAGCAGGTATTGAACCAATGATTACATTAGTTCATTTTGATATGCCTTATCATCTTGTAAAAAATTATAATGGTTTTGCATCTCGTTATGTTGTAGATTGCTTTGAAAGATATGCGAGAGTATGTATTGAAAGATTTGGAGATCGTGTGAAACATTGGATGAGTTTCAATGAACAAAATTTACATGGTCAAATGTTAAGAGTTTCTAATGCTGAAGAAATTCCTGAAGGTGTCAGTGAACCTAAACATTTATATCAAGTCAACCATAATGTCTTTATTGCCCATTGTAAAGCTGTTAAAGCATTAAGAGAATTACAACCAGATGCTAAATTCTGTGGTATGGCTGCTGTTACAAATATTTATCCATATACAAATACACCTCAAAATAACTTATTTGCATGGCAAGCTTATCAATATATGAATGGTTTCCATGTTGATGTTTTTGCAAAAGGAAAATATCCAGATTATATGGTTGCTTATCTTGAAAATAGAGGATGGATGCCTCATTTTGAAGAAGGTGATGAAGAATTATTAAAATACACTGTTGATTATATTGCATTCAGTTATTATCGTTCTAATACAGTGACTGAAGGTAAATTTGACTTAGAAAGACCATATCATGAAGTTGTTGGTGAACATATCATTAAAAATCCTCATTGTGAAGCGAATGAATGGGGATGGGAAATTGACCCAATTGGATTTAGATGGACATTAAATGATTTACATACACGTTCTGATTTACCAGTATTCGTTCTTGAAAATGGTATTGGATGGCGTGAAGATATGACTCAAGAAGAAGTTGATGCAATGCTTGCAGCAGGTAAAACAATCGAAGATGATTATCGTATCAATTATCATAGAGATCATATTAAAGAAATGGAAAATGCGATGTTTGAAGATGGTGTTCCTTGTTTAGGATATATTACTTGGGGACCAATTGATATTTTAGCAAGTATGTGTAATATGGATAAACGTTATGGATTTGTTTATGTTAACAGAACGAACAAAGATATCAGAGATTTAAAACGTATTCCTAAAAAATCATTCTATTGGGTTTCTAAAGTCTTTAAATCTAATGGTGAAGATTTAGATTAATAAAAAGCAAAGAATGGCAAGTAAACTTGACCATTCTTTTTTTTAGAAACGATTGTGTTTCAAAAAGAATATCTCATAACATCATATCTCAATAAAGTATAAAAAAAGAAAAATTAGCACAACTGGGTTGACAGTGCTAAAGGATCGGTGTAAGATACTATTAGCACAAAGGTGTTTGGAGTGCTAATGTAAGGAGACGATAAAAATGGCAGAAAAAAAACAATTTAAAGCTGAATCACAAAGATTGTTAGATTTAATGATTAATTCTATTTATACACATAAGGAAATCTTCTTAAGAGAATTGATTTCAAATGCCAGTGATGCTTCAGATAAATTATATTATAAAGCATTGACTGAAAATATAAATGGTATTTCAAGAGAAGATTTATCTATACAGATTGTGATCGATAAGGATCATCGTATGTTATCTATTATCGATCAAGGTATTGGTATGAATGCAGAAGAACTAGAAGAACATTTAGGAACGATTGCTAATAGTGGTTCTTTTGAATTTAAACAGGCATTAGAAAAAGGACAAGATGATGTGGATATTATTGGACAATTTGGTGTTGGTTTCTATTCGGCATTTATGGTTGCTCATAAGGTAGAAGTGATTTCTAAAAAATATGGAGAAGATCAGGCTTATATTTGGGAATCTGATACAAGTGATGGATATACAATCAATGAAACAGATTATCCAAATCATGGAACAAGAATCAATCTTTATTTGAAAGACAATACTGATGATGAAAACTATGATCAATATTTAGATGAATATGAAATTCAAAGATTAGTAAAAAAATATTCTGATTATGTGCATTATCCAATTAAGATGGATATGACAACTTCTAAGAAAAAAGAAGATAGTGATGAATATGAACAAGTCATTGAAAATAAGACATTAAATTCAATGGTTCCTTTATGGAAGAGACCTAAAAAAGAAATTACACAGGAAGATTATAACGAATTCTATAAAGATAAATTTAATGATTTTAGTGATCCGCTATGTGTTATGCATAACAGTGTAGAAGGAACAATTTCTTATGATTCATTGTTATTTATTCCTTCTAAACCACCAATGAACTATTATTCACAAGATTATGAAAAAGGTTTACAACTTTATTCTCGTGGTGTCTTTATTATGGATAAAGCCAGCGAACTTGTTCCAGAACATTTTAGATTTGTGAAAGGTTTAGTAGATTCACAAGATTTATCATTGAATATTTCTCGTGAAATGTTACAACATGATCGTCAATTAAAAGTTATTGCTGACAAAATTGAAAAACGTATTCAAAGTGAACTTGAAAAGATGTTAAAGAATGATCGTGAAAAATATGAGGAATTCTTCAAGAATTTTGGATTGCAGTTAAAATTCGGTATTTATAACAGTTATGGTATGTTAAAAGATAAATTGCAAGATTTATTGTTATACTATAGTGCAAATCAAAAGAAAATGATAACTTTCAATGAATATGTTGAAAATATGAAAGAAGATCAAAAAGAAATCTATTTTGCAAGTGGTGAAAGCTATGAAAAGATTGATCAGTTACCAACAGTAGAAATGGTTAAAGATAAAGGATTTGATATTCTTTATATGATTGATAATGTGGATGAATTCTGTATTCAAATGCTAAGAGATTATAAAGAAAAACCATTTAAAAATATTAATCAAGGTGATTTAGATATTGATAGTGAAGAAGAAAAGAAAGAGTTAGAAAAAGTCAATGAAGATAATAAAGACTTGATTTCAACTCTTAAAGAAGCATTAAAAGATAAAGTTCAAGATGTCAAAGTATCATCACGTTTAAAAACACATCCTGTTTGTTTGGTAAGTAGTGAAGGTGTCTCTTTTGAAATGGAAAAAGTTTTAAATCAAATGCCTGATGGACAAAATATTAAAGCTGGAAGAATTTTAGAAATTAATCCAAATCATGCTATCTTTACTGCTTTACAATCTTTATTTGAAAAAGATAAAGATAAAATTAATGATTATGCATCATTGTTATATGATCAGGCTTTATTGATTGAAGGATTCAGCATTGATGATCCTGTAGAATTTTCTAATAAAGTTTGTCAATTAATGGTGGATGCAAATAAATAAGTCATTGAGGAAACGATTTTGGCTCTGTGTCAAGAGTGGAGGGGAAGTAACTGAATAAGTTACTTCCTTTGCTTATATAATGTCATACTTGAAACCAAGATGCAGAAGTATTCTTTTCCTTAGGTTTTGAAAATATCTATAGCCATAGGCATTACGTTTGACTAGTTTCACCTTATTATTCATGCTTTCAATGAATCCGTTATTGAAGCATGTTTTTATTCTTTTGTTTTTTCTCATGTAGTATGTTGTGTATGTCAATGATCTTAGTATTGGCATGAACCAGTTTTTCCTGAAGTTTTTAGCAGTACTCATATAATATTGATTTTCTGTCTTGAAAATATGATCAAGCCAATCATTTAATGCTTTCTTATAATCATTGTGTGGCTCATTAAGTATTTTCAGGAAGTCCTGATAAATGTCATAGCTGATTCTTAGCTCTTTACACGATTCAAGTTCAAGAATTGCTTCAACCAACTGTTTGTTTGTCATGTTTTTTTTAAAGTATGGATAATACCACGCTTTCTTTTCATTCAGTCTTTTTTATATTGGTCAAAAAGATGAAGATTTCTTTTGATAAGTTTTGATAGAGAAGCATCTTTAAGATTTTTACAACAGTTGATTCTTGCCTGTACCATGTTTTCTCTCACAATTCTTGTATAATGAAATTTATCGGCAATGATCTGAGCATGAGGGAAAAGAGAATGCATGATTGAATGGAAAGCACCTGAGAGATCCATGACGATGATTCTGACTTTCTTTCGTTCATCGTAAGGAAATCTCATGAAATAGTTTTTGAGATAGGAAGCACGTCTATCTGCAATAATATCAATGGTTTTACCAGTAATGGGATTAGTTATATGAAAAGCAAAAGTGCCTTCATCAACTGTTGCTCTAAATTCATCAATGGAGATCGTAGAAGGAAGATGATAGAATCTAGGAGGGATGTCTATATGATGATAAAACAATCTATAGACTGTGCTTTTGGAAAGACCATGAGATCTGGCAAGTACAGCCATTGCAGTATTTTCCCTAAAGCCAAAAAGACAGGTTTGAGCAGCGATGGTAGTCAGCTTGGAATGAGGGAATCTAAAGGGGATGGCATCCTTGAAATATTTATGGCAATGCTTGCATTTGTATCTTCTGTAAGAAACCTCGAGTACGGTCTTTAAATGCCCATTAGAAGTATGGGTAAGAAAAATTTTTCTGATGCCATTAGAATCATGACGATCAACACATCCGCAATGAGGACAAGGTTTGCTCGTTGAAGAAGATACGATATTAACATATTTAATAGTGGAACCATCAGGTTTATGTTCATATCTGAAACAGGAATCAGAATCAGGATAAGGAATAGGAAAAAACACACCATTCATTGAATTTAATTCTAGTGATTTTAAGATATCATTGGTATAATTGAAATTGGACATAGAAAATAACTCCTTTCTTTTTGTTTGTGGTGAACTAATTGTAAAACGAGTTATCGACTATGTCTATTATTATATAAAAAACTGGAAGATGAAGTATTGAAAGATAACTTCCCCTCCAGTTTTAGTATAGAGCCGGAATTATGATAAAAAGGGTATTTCTATAATGATTATAAGTTGTTTGTTGTTATTGATAGCAGGTTGTCAATCTCAAGACAGTCTTCAACAAACAAATCTAACAGAATATCGTTTTGCAGGTTACTATGATTGGTTTTTAGGAAAAGAAGAATATGAAGATTTTATGTCTTATGTTTCTGATGATCAATCTTTAAAGATTGATTCTCAATATGGAGAAAAGATTTATCGTGATGGTGAATATCTTGTGATAGAAGCAACTGATCAACAAAAACAAGCACTGATTGATCAAAATAAGAAACTTATTGAAGAAGCAACAGAAGAATTTATGAAAATGGGAGAAGGTTATCAGATTGATTATCGTGATGATTATTCGGCTATGACTATCTGGATTAATCAGGAACATTTTATTGATGTTTTTGCAAAAGAAGCCTTTCAAGTTGGTGGAAATATGCTTGGAATGATAAGTCTTGTCACAGCAAGTCGTGTACTAACAACGGAAGATTGCAATAGTGCAGTTGATATTCATATTATCAATTTGGATAGTGATTATCAGGTTGCGGAAGTTATTTTCCCATATGAATCCATTCAGATTACTTCACAAGATTGGCTGACAAGCCAACAAAATGATGTCACTGCATCTTCAAACCAAGAAGATTACTCAAGAGTTTTAACGACAGTTATTGAAAAGAATGAAAATCAGATCTTTTTTAAACCTGAAGAAACGTCAACTTATCAAAATGATGAAAAATTATGTCTGTGTTTGGACAGTGTTTATGCAGAAGATGTTTTTATACCATATCAATTATCTGAGGGTGATCAGGTCTATTTAACCTTGAATGGAAATTATGCTCTTCATGATGATGGTGATCAGATTCCTGATATTGCGCCATTGGCAATCATCCCCATACAATATATAGATGATGCAATATAAGTTTATTTGCAAAATATATTCTTCAAGATTATAATAAGAATATGAGGTGAAAATATGGAATTTAATGAAGTATTAGAAAAAAGAAAAAGTATCAGAAGAGAATATTTATCAAAAGAAGTTGATGATGATTTGATTCATCAAATTATTGAAGCTGCTATTTTAGCGCCTTCATGGAAAAATTCACAGGTGACACGTTATTATATTGCTAAATCTAAAGAAACAGTACAGCAGGTTAAGGAAGCTTTGCCTGAATTTAATCAGGAAAATGTTGGTCAAGCTCCTGTTTTGATAGTTTCTACGATTGTTTTAAATCGTTCTGGTTATAATAGAGATGGAACACCAACGAATGAACTAGGCAATGGATGGGGATATTATGATTGTGGTATGCAGAATATGAACCTCTTGTTGAAGGCGACAGAATTAGGATTGTCTACATTGGTTATGGGTATTCGTGACGAACAGAAAATCAGAGATGTCTTTTCAATTCCTGATAATCAAGCTGTTGTCAGTGTTATTGCTTTAGGCTATAGCGATGTCAAAGTTGAAAGACCACAACGTAAAGCATTCGAAGATATAACTGTTATGAAATGAGGGATACTGTGATTATTATATATATTATCGGTGGTTTTGTATTACTCTGTATTGCTGTTTATTTATTAGATCGTAGAGAAAAATTAACCACTGAAATAAAAGAAATCAATAGACAAAAAGAAGAAATTAATGAATTGAATCAGCAGTTAGATGAGGTACAATTGCAGTTAAATCAATTACATGAACCCATTGTAAAGGTACATGATATTTCATCAAAAATATTATTCTATATGAAAAAGTGACAGTCTTTTAAAAGAAATACGAGGAGAAAAGCCTCGTGTTTTTTATGAGAAAATAATAAATGTTATATGGTTTTATTATTTGATAAGTATCCTATATTTCATCATTATACGACTTTCTGGTAATTGAATAGTTGCGCACGCTACCTTTTTATGGTATGATATTCCATCGTTGAGAGGTGAATCAAATGGAAAATTTTTCCCGTATTGGACAAAATGTTTCAATATTAGATAGACTTATGAAAATGTATTATGATCATGGACTGGCTGAATATGAGATAGGCTGGGGACAACAATTCTATATTGAATATTTGTATGATCATCCAGGGGCTTCAGCCCAAGAAATGGTTGAATGTATTCGTGTAGATAAGGCGACAGTGACTAAGATTGTCAAAAAATTAACTCAGATTGAATATATAAGAATTATTCCAGATAAAAATGATAAACGCATTAAGCATTTATATTTAACTGAATTGGCTATTCCGGCAGCTAAACGCATTAAATCTATTCATCAGAGTTTTTATGAGACAATATGTCAGGGACTAACCAATGAAGAAATTGAGTTTACAGAACAGATTTTGATGAAGATGGTTGATAATATCAATCAAAAAGTCTGGCACAGAATGGATAATCATTAGTGTTTTAGAAAGGGGAGGAGAAACGAATATGACAAAAAGTGATATCATTTCTGATAAAACAAGGACACTGATTTTTGTAAATATTATTATAAGCTGTATTGCTACATCTTTGCTATCAACAGCTTTAACAACTGCTTTGCCACCTATTACGGTTGATTTCCATATAAGCTCTTCTACGGGGCAGTGGTTAACAAGTGCATATTCTCTTGTTATGGCTATTATGATGCCTTTAACGGCTTTTTTGATTACTCGTATTTCAACTAGAAAATTGTATATTTCCATTTTGTCCATTTTTCTAGTAGGAACAGGGATTTGTATTATAGCTCCTAATTTTTTTGTGTTAATGATTGGACGAATCTTTCAAGCCTGTAGCAATGGTGTGACATCTTCAATTGCTCAAGTTATCCTATTAAGTATTTATCCGATTGAAAAAAGAGGAACAATTATGGGATGGTATGGACTTTCTATTGGAGCAGCACCCATTATTGCACCAACTTTGGCTGGAATTATTGTGGATTCATTTGGCTGGCGAATGATTTTTGTATGTTCATTTGTCATTATGTTGATTTCTGTTATTTATGCTTGTCTAGTCATGAAAGATGTTATAGAAACGACAATCAAAAAATTTGATGTTGTTTCCTTCTTGTTGAGTGCCACGGCATTTGGTGGCTTGACATTGGGTATAGGAAATGCTAGTCAAGGCATTACATCTTATATGTTTATATGTCCGCTTCTTATAGGGGTTGTTGGTGGAATATTCTTTGTTTATCGTCAGTTGCATTTAAGTCATCCTTTTTTAGAGATAAAAGTGTTTAAGAACTTTCAATTTTCTTTAAGTGTTTTCAATAGTATGATTCTTTATTTTATTATGATGGGATCATCAATTCTATTGCCACTATATATTCAAAATATTTTAGGTTATTCAGCAACAATATCTGGTTTGGTTACTCTTCCTGGATCATTGGTGATGGCATTTGTTGGACCAATTGCTGGAAAAATATATGATAAATTAGGAATGAGAAAATTAGCAATAACTGGAGCTATTGGATTATTCATAGGAACATTAGGGATGTTTTTACTTACAATAGACACTCCTGTTGTTGTCACTGCAATTCTTAATGTTATTCGTAATATAGCAATTGGATGTTTAATGATGCCTCTTGTGACATGGGGAATTAGTGATTTGAATGAAAAATATACTGCTGATGGGACAGCCTTGTTAAATTCATTGCGTACTATGGCTGGAGCTATGGGAACAGCTTTGTTTGTAGGAATCATGAATTTGGTGGCCTCACAAGTAGGTGGTTACCATGCTGATTTCTTAGGATTACGTTTTGCCTTTGGAATCATGAGTATCATTGCTGTTATCATGTTTGTTGTGGCAATTCTATTGATCAAAGATAAAAAATCAAAAAACTATTGACATGTTTAATCAAAAGCTTATAATATAAGCATATAAAAATTCGTTGAAGAAGAGAGTAGTTTAAACAAATATGAAGCGAGCTGATGTTGGTGTGAGATCAGTATAGGCGTTTAAATGAACCGCACTTTGGAGAACAATATCTGAAATTCAGTAGGATGTTGAGTGAATCTGCTTTAAGGATAGAGGTGGATATATCTTTGATATATCAAAAAGAGTGGTACCGCGATGATTTCGTCTCTTAGTATTGACTAAGAGACGTTTTTTTATAAAGAGAGGGGATAGTTTATGAGGATGGTTTTACGGCGATGATGGAAATAACATCACAAAAATAAAACATCAATATAAATAAAAAGAAAGAAGAGGGAAAGAAAATGAAAAAATTATTAAAAGGATTATTAGTTGCCGCTATGGCATTAACAGTAACAGCTTGTGGAGGAGGAAATGATGCATCTACTGCAGATAATGCAAGTGGTAAAGAAGTTGTAGAAATTAATATTGCAGTATCTCCAGATTATGCACCTTATGAATCATTAGATACAGAAGGTAATATTGTTGGATTTGATCCAGATATGGTTGCTTTATTTCCAAGCTATTTGAATGATGACAATACAGAATATAAATTTACATGGCATCAAATGTCTTTTGAAAATATTGTGACACAAGTGCAAAATGGACAAGTAGATTTAGGAGTATCTGGGTTTACATATGATGAAAGCAGAAAAGTAGAATGGTCTAAACCTTATACTGCAACAGCACAAGTTGCCGTTGTCAATAAAGATTCTGATATTAAAACAGTAGATGATCTTGAAGGTAAAGTGATTGCTGCTCAAAGTGGAGCAACTGGTGAAAAAGCTGCAAAATCAGTTAAAGATGCTCAAGTTGTTTCTGTTTCAAATGTACAAGAAATTTTTAGTGCTTTAACAAGTCAACAATATGATGCAGTTGTTGTAGACTTAGCTGTTGCTCAAAATTATGTTAAAGAACAAGGATTCGTTATGTTAGATGAATCATTATTGGATGAAAAAAACTATATCATTGCTAAAGAAGGAAATACAGAAATGATTGATTTGGTTAATAAAGCTCTTGATCAATTCTTAGCAAGTGATGATTATGGAACTTTATGCGAAAAATATGGTTTAAAACAATTAGAAAATTAAAAATGGAAGGGGATAGATGATGTTTACTGCTTTTTGGGAAATTCTGACTGTTGATAATTTGATTTATCTTTTAAAAGGGGCTATGGTTTCTTTAAGCATGGCAGCTCTATCCCTTTTAATTGGATTGATTTTTGGTGTTTTAGGAGCTTCAGCAAAAATTTCCAGAAATAGATTTTTAAGAATATTAGGAAATATATATGTAGAAGTGATTCGAGGAACACCTATGTTATTACAGATTATGTTGATTTTTAATGTTGTTCCTATCATGATTACTCAAATAACAGGAAATGTTTTTAGAATGAATTATTTTCTGATTGGTGTTGTTGCAATGAGTATTAACAGTGGTGCCTATACAACAGAACTTATCAGAAGTGGTATTAATGGTGTTGACAAAGGACAATGGGAAGCTTGTGAAACATTAGGTTTATCGAGATGGCAGACAATGCGTCTTGTTATTTTGCCACAGGCTTTTAAAAGAATAATTCCACCTTTAATTAGTGAATTTATTACTTTGATTAAAGATTCATCATTAGTGAGTATTATAGGTCTTGTAGAATTACTGAATTCTGCTAAAGTGTTAGGTAATCAATATTATGAATTTATGTCTCCTTATTGTCTGGCAGGTGTTTATTATCTGGCTATGACATTAACCATTTCGTACTTTGCAAAGAAATTAGAAAGGAAGTTGGCTGTCAGTGATTAAAGTAGAAAATCTAGTGAAACAATTTAAGGATTTAAAAGCGGTTAATGATGTTTCTTTGGAAATCAAAAAAGGTGAAATTGTTTGCTTGATTGGTCCTTCTGGTTCTGGAAAAAGTACAGTTTTGAGATGTATTAATGGCTTAGAAAAACCAGAAAGTGGACATATTTATGTGAACGATCAATTACTTGATGAAAAAAATGTAGAAACATATAAAAAATTAAGAAGTTTAATGGGATTTGTCTTTCAGCATTTTAATTTGTTTCCTAATATGACTGTCCTAGAAAATTTAACTTTGGCACCGATTCAAGTGATGAAAAAAAGTAAAGAAGAGGCTGAAGACATTGCTTGCCAGTATTTAGAAAGAGTCGGTCTTTTGGATAAAAAAGATGAGTATCCTAATAAGTTATCTGGTGGACAAAAACAAAGGGTTGCGATTGCGAGAAGTTTATGTATGAATCCACAAATCATGCTTTTTGATGAGCCAACAAGTGCTTTAGATCCTGAAATGGTTATTGAAGTTTTAGAAGTTATGCAGGAATTAGCCAATGAAGGAATGACGATGATTGTTGTGACACATGAAATGGGATTTGCGAAAACAGTTGCTGATCGTGTCATTTTCCTGGAAGACGGAAAAATTGTTGAAGAAAATAATGCTAAAGAGTTTTTTGAACATCCTAAGACACAAAGAGCTCAGGATTTCTTAAATAAGGTTATGCATTAATGAAAATTAATGAATTTAAAGTAGAAACATGGATGACAGATCATGAAAACGATTGTCAATATAATTTGACGGAAACATGTGTGTCATCCTTATCTTTATCTGAACTTCAACAATTTGTCGATGAAAATATTATGGAAACACTGATGTCCATGAAAATGGACTATGGACCTATTGTAGGTTCTCAGCGTTTAAAAAAGGCTATTTTATCATTATATGAAAAAGGAAATGAAGAAAATATTACGATTGCTCATGGCGCTATTAATGCGAATGAATTGGTATTGATCAGTTTACTAGACCCTGGTGATCATGTCATCAGTTTATTTCCTACCTATCAGCAAATGTATGATTTTCCACGTTCTTTGGGATGTGATGTTTCATTGATTCATTTAAATGAAGAACAAGGATGGATGCCTTCACTTGATGATTTTAAGAAAGTCATGCAAAAAAACACAAAAATGATATGTTTAAATTCACCCAATAATCCTACAGGAACAACAATCCCATTGTCTTTGATGAAAGACATCATTGCGCTTGCTAGAGAAAATGATTGTTATATTTTATGTGATGAAATTTATCGAGGTGTAGATACTGAAAATGAAGTCATGTTTCCTTCATTTAGCGATTATTACGAAAAAGCTATTGTCACACAAAGTTTATCTAAAGTCTTTTCTTTTGCTGGTTTAAGGTTAGGATGGATTAAGGGCCCAAAAGAAGTGATTGATCTGATTAATTATCGAAGAGACTATCATATCATTAGTAGTGGTCCTATGGATGATTATTTAGCTTGTCTAGTATTAGAAAATAAAGAGTCTATTTTAAAGAGAAGTATAGATATTTGTAAACAAAATAAGAAGATATTACAAAAATGGTTGGATCAGGAGCCATTGGTTTCTTGTGTTATTCCTCGACATGGGACAGTTTGTTTTTTGCATTATCATATTGATATACCTTCTAAGGAACTTTGTGAAAAATTGCAGAAAGAAACAGGAGTCTTCTTTGTTCCAGGAAGTGCATTTGATACTGAATATCATTTAAGATTTGGTTTTACTCAAGATGAAAAAATCATAAAAGAAGGTTTAATAACATTTTCAAATTGGTTAAGACAATATGATCATCAGTCTATAGACATCATTCTATAGACTGTTTTTTTGACTATAGACGAGTTTATAGACAAAATAAAAGGAACTAACGAGTGTAGAAAACAATCCGACAAGCATCACAATTGCAACACTTCCAACCTGATAACGTGGAATCAGGATAATCAGGCAAATGAGTTCAATAATAATTTCAAGAGTACTCATTATAAACATTTCTTTGTTTTTATTGAAAGCCTGTAAAGTTGCACTAAGGGGTGTCTGTAAATAAAAAATTGTAAAAGGAATGGACATGTATTTGAGATAATCGTAGCCTTTTGTGGTATTGTACATGATTTGCAAACAGAAATCCCCATGGAAGTAAAATAGAAGAGTGAAAGGTAGACTGATAAAAAAGCAAATGATGAGACCATAAAGTACATGTTTTTTTAATGCTGATGTACGTTGGTAAGCGATATCTTTATTGAGAATTGGTAAAAGCAATCTTAAAACAACATTGTTAAAGAAAGTAGGTGTCGTTAACAATGAAATGACATATCCATTGATAATTGCATATTGTAGATGAATTTGATTTTCACTTATATGCAATCTTGTAAGAATAGCGACCAAAAGTATCGGTTCTATAAAATTATAACAGACATGAAGAATTCTTGAACCTGTTAGTGGTAAGGCGATATTCATCATATCTTTTAAAATAAAATGTTTTTGAAAGTAAGACATTGGATGATAGTGCCAATTGATTTTTCTTTTTAATCGCCACATCAAAAACATAATAGATGTCAATTCACCAATACTCATAGCAAGTATAGCAATAGCAACTAAATAAGTCATAGGCAGATAAGAGAAATATTGAATCATGATATAGGTAAATATAATACGTGAGACTTCTTCTAAAAATTGAGCGAGAGATAAATTCCATACATCTTCTCTGCCTAAATAATAATTTTTAATAATCCCACTTATTCCAACCAAAGGAATAAATGGTAACATACATAATATAGGGATAAATGCCTGATTTTGTTTTAATAAATGGATAGCAATTGTTTTGGAAAAGAAGAACAGACCAAACATAATGATAAAACATGTTGTAAAACATATACATATAGCGGAAACAATGACTTTTTTATTGTTGTATTGAGGATGTGAGATCAAACGAAAAACAGCTGAGGGAATAGAAAATTGAGCTAAAGTAATGCATAAAGAAAGTGTTGGAATAACTAAAATGTAAAGTGCCATACCATTTTCATCTAAAAGTCTTGATAAAAGCATTCTATTGAGTAATGAAAAGACTTTTGTAATCAAAGTACTGCTGCTTAATATAATAAATGAATTAATCAATTTTCTTTTCATAAAACACTTCCTTTATTGTCGAATTTCCTTTATAATAAATATGTTGAGTTTTTTTAAAATATGTTAGGAAGTGCAGTAAATGGAGATCAATGTAAAGAATAACTTACCATTGGATATTCTTTTTTTAATTCGTATAAAAGCTAATGAATTTAAAAATGAGGGCGTTCAGGAAATCAATAGTCGTGATATTAAAGATTATCTTTATTCGATTAAGTGGAGAGATGTTGAGACAAAAGCTATGTGTGATGTTATTGATGATATTATGTCACTTTGCTTTTCTGAAGTTTTTGATTACTTAAAGATGAAAGTGATTAAAGAAGCTTCATCTATGAATATAGAAGATTTTAATGATTTGATTGCCAAATAACTGTAAAACAGTTATTTTTATTTTTAAAGGAGAATACAATGAAATATAAATTAATAGAACCTCAAAACTATCAGCAAATTCAAAATCAGTATCATATTAACTCTTTACTTGCAAAAGTGATAGAAAGTCGAGGATATGATCAGCAGACTTTAAAAGATTTTTTGAATCCAAGATTGATTTATCATGATTTTTCGCTGTTTGAAGAGGCGGATATGACATTGGATAGAATTCATGAAGCAATTGAAAATCATGAAAAAATTTGTATATATGGTGATTATGACTGTGATGGTATATTAGCTACAACAATTCTGGTTCAGGCTTTTTTAGAACTGGGGATAGAAGTTGGATATCACATTCCTAATCGTTTTACAGATGGTTATGGATTAAATGTGCATCGTGTTGGGCAGATGGCAGAAAAGGGTTACTCTTTGATTATTACGGTTGATAATGGTGTTAAGGCTTTTGATGCGGTTGAACGTGCTAATGAACTAGGGGTCGATGTGATTATTACTGATCATCATCAGTTTGATAATGATTTGCCAGATGCCTGTACTTTTATTCATACAAAATTATCACCGGATTACCCTTTTAAAGAAATTTCTGGAGGTTTCGTTGCCTATAAGTTAGCAAGTGCTTTATTAGGCAGACAAGATAAGTATTTATATTGTCTGGCAGCGATTACTACTGTTTCAGATATGATGCCATTATTAGATGAAAATCGTTCTCTTGTGAAAAAGGCTTTGACTTTTATGAAACAGGAAAAATATCCTTCATTAGAATTGTTGCTTGGTAATCAACAAACTTATTCTACATCAAGTATTGGTTTTACGATTGCTCCTAAAATCAATTCTTTTGGTCGTTTACCAGAATTTTGTTCTCCGAATGTTCTGGTTAAATACTTTTTAAAAAAAGCTCCTAGAGATTTTATGATCAAAGTCTCTCAAATGGCAACATCATTAAATACCAAAAGGCAATCAATGACAAATCAACAATATGAAATGGCAAAAGAGGCGATGAATGATCACTTTTTATATTGGGCAAGTGATCAGGTGCATGAAGGATTAATTGGACTTATTGCGGGTAAATATACACGTGAATATGAAAGACCTGCTTTTGTTATGGCATATGATAAAAAGAAAGGACTTTATAAAGGAAGTGCTCGTAGCGTAGAAGGCTTTTCTTTACATCAGTTTTTCATGGAACATCAAGATCAGTTTGTTGTTTGTGGAGGACATTCACAGGCAGGAGGATTTACTGTTGATGAAGAGCATTTTGATTCTGTTCGTCAATGTCTTGAAGAGACTTTGAAAGATGTTTCGTTTCAATCAACGACATCAGTTCTATGCATTGATGAAAAAGATATTGATATTGCTAATATCGAATCATTGTCGTTATTAGAACCATTTGGCATGGGCAATGAAGAACCGCTATATATGTTGAGAAATGTTTCTGTTTCTCAAATTCAACAATTGAGTCAAGGAAAACATTTAAAAATGGAAGCGGGTTTAGATCATAGTAAAATGGCTATGTTATACTTTCAACATGGTGATTTATATGGGGATTTGAAAAATATAAAAACAATCAATGTTGTAGGAACACTGCAAATTAATGAATATAGAAACCAAAAAAGTATTAACTTTATCATTAAAGATATCGTTTAGTGTCTTTATAAAAGGAAGAAACTTTGTTATAATAATAGAATAAGGAGGGCTTTTAAGCTATGGATTTAAAAAAATATATTGCTGATATTCCTGATTTTCCAGAACCAGGTGTCTTATTTAGAGATGTGACACCATTATTGGCAAATAAAGATGCTTATCATGAAGCAATTCGTTTATTAGCAGATTTTGCGAAAGAAAAAAATGTAGATATTGTCGTAGGACCTGAAGCAAGAGGATTTTTATTTGGATGTCCAGTTGCATTATCATTAGAATGTGGGTTTGTACCGGTGAGAAAACCTGGAAAACTTCCACGTGAAGTGATTAGTCAGACATATGAACTTGAATATGGTTCTAATGAGATTCAAATGCACAGTGATAGTATTCAACCGGGACAGAATGTTTTAATCGTTGATGATCTGTTAGCTACAGGTGGAACAGTAGAGGCCACAATATCATTAATTGAAAAAATGGGTGGAAACGTTGTAGGAATTGCTTTTTTGATTGAACTTGAAGCTTTAAAAGGAAGAGAACTTTTAAAAGATTATGACGTTTTTTCAGTCTTGAAATATTAAAAGAGACTTTGTCTCTTTTTTAGCATAAAGTAAAGGAGGAAGAGTATATGAAATATAAAGGTGCGCATGATCAGGTGACATTTGATGATGTCTTGGAAAGCTGTTCGACTTATATTACCAAAAAAGAAAGCATTGATTTGATTCAAAAAGCTTATGATTTCATCATGGTCAAACATGAAGGACAAAAGCGAAAGAGTGGAGAACCTTATACAATTCATTTGATTTGGGTTGCATATATTCTAACAACTTTACAAACTGGTCCAACAACAATTGCAGCAGGACTGTTACATGATGTTATGGAAGATTGTGATGTATCTCATGATGAAATGGTTGAGCGTTTTGGGAAAGAAATTACCAGTCTGGTAGAAGGTGTAACAAAGATTAATAAAATGCCTTTTAAAGATGAAGCTGATGTTTATGCTGAAAACCATCGTAAAATTTATATTGCAATGGCTAAAGATATACGTGTTATTTTAATTAAATTGGCGGATCGTCTGCATAATATGCGTACATTGCAGTATATGCCACCAGAAAAACAACAACGTATTTCTCGAGAAACATTAGAGGTTTATGCTCCTATAGCTCATCGTTTAGGAATTAACGATATTCGCATTGAATTGGAAGATTTATGTTTGCGTTATTTAGATCCAAAAGCTTATTTAGAAATTTCGGAATTATTAGAACAGAAACGTAGTGAACGTAAAGAATCTGTTGAAAAAATGATGCAATCAGTAAAAAAACTATTAGATGAAAATCATATTGATTATCGTATTAAAGGGCGTGCAAAACATATTTATAGTATTTATAAAAAAATGGTTATTAAACATAAACGTTTTGATGAACTTTATGATTTAAATGCTTTGCGTATTATTTTAAAGGATAAAATGAAGTGTTATGAAGTTTTAGGTATTATTCATGATCATTATCGTCCATTACCTGGAAGATTTAAAGATTATATAGCGATGCCTAAACCTAATATGTATCAATCATTACACACAGCAGTGATTGGTGAAGATGGACATATTTTTGAAATTCAAATTCGTACTGAAGAAATGGATGAACTGGCAGAGCGAGGAGTTGCCTCTCATTGGCGTTATAAAGAAGGAAAAGAATATTCTTCTAAACAAGAACAAAAGGACATTGTAGATAAATTACAATGGTTGGGTGATTTTATAACATTAAGTGATGAAATTAAAGATGGTGACGCTAAAGAATATTATGATTCTTTAAAAAGAGATATCTTTGAAGCTAATGTTTATGTCATGACGCCACAAGGAAAAATTGTTGAGTTACCAAATGGAGCTACACCTATTGATTTTGCATATCGTATTCATACGGAAGTTGGACATCATGCTGTAGGAGCCATTGTGAACAATGTTATGGTTCCAATTAATACGAAATTAAAGACGGGTGATGTCTGTGAAATTAAGACAAATAAAAATTCTGGACCAAGTGAAGACTGGCTGAAGTTTGTAAGAACTGCAGGAGCCAGAAATAAAATTAGACAGTATATATCTAAAAAAGATGCAGAAACACAAAAAGAGGCTATTGAAGAAGGAAGAAAACTGTTAAAAGAAGAAATTCGTAAACGTAATTTAGATGAAAAGAAATTTATGGATTCAGAAACATATAAAGCTTATTTTGGCTCTTTTGGAGCTAGAAATTTTGATGATTTGTTGCTTGTGATTGGAAAAAAACAGGCCACTGCAGCTACATTGATAGATAAAGTTTTACCAAATCGTAGTGGTTTCTTTGATAATCTTTCAAAGATTTTAAAAAAGAATAATAATGCTTTAAAAAATCAAAAGAAAAGCAGTAGTAGCTTAGGTATTAGTGTCAATGGTGTTGATGGATTGAAAGTTCAGCTTTCTAAATGTTGTAATCCGATTCCAGGAGATGCGATTATTGGCTATGTTTCCAAAGGTCAGGGAATTAAAGTGCATCGTGCTGATTGTCCTAACTTAAAAGGTGTTGAGAAAGGGCGTTTGATTGATGTTTATTGGGATTACACAAATATTATGCAAAAACGTTTTGAGGTTGATATAGATATTCGTGGTTTGGATCGCCCAAATTTGCTTAATGATATTATAACAGTTCTTGGGCAAGTGAAAGTGAATATCTTAAATATTAATGCTGGTGTTGTTGATACTGAGGCGCAAATTCAATTAAAATTATCTGTTGAAAATGCAGAGCTCTTACAGACAACTATTGATAATTTGAATAAAATTCAAGGTATTTATAATATCACAAGAGTGATTCATTAATAAAAAGTCATAAATAGGGATATACTATTTATGATTTTTTGATATGACGAGGTGAAATGAATATGAAACAATATACTTATATGATGTTAAAACCTGATGCTTTTGTGGATCATAAAAATGAACAAGCGTTAATGATGTTAAAGGAAAAGAAACTTTTTGTTGAAAAAAGTCAAATTGTGCAGGTAGATATGAATGTCATGAAAATTTTATTAGAACACTATCATCGTGTTATTGATGAAAAGGGAAAAGTATTTCAATTTCCTGCAAAATTATTTAATACATTTTATTTTGATGGACCTCATTATATTATGCCAATGCTTGTGTGTTATCAGGGAGATGAGGATATTATTTCCTATTCAAGAAAAGTCGTAGGGCAAACAAATCCACAACAGGCTGATCCACAAAGTATACGTGGACGATTGAGCCAAGATAGCTATGACCTAGCTGATAGACAAAATAGACTTGTTTACAATATTATTCATGCGTCATCATCACATCAGGAAGCTGAAAAAGAGTTGAAAATATGGTCATATTTTCTAAAATGAAGTTTTCATAATTTGAAAATGAAAAGGCTTTCATTTTTGGCAAATATATGTTATTATATAGACGAAGAAAAGGAAAGGAAATGAAAGGAGGTCTTAAAAATGATGGAAGTAAATGATATGAAAAAAACATTGTGTTTAGGACTGAAGTTCATGGAAAATCTTGATCTTCCAAAAGACTATAGATTGATTAGAGATCTTCTACCCCCTAACATATGTTAGGCCTGGTAAAGATAGGCCATAAATAAAAAAGTTCATGATATAATAAAGAGTGATCAAGATAGAGATATGAATAATATAAATCAGCGATGTGAAAAATGAAATAGTCGATAGTAAAAATAGAAAATGATTATTTCAAAAAATTCAAGAATAAAATAAACAAAGATAAAAAAATTGAGTAACATGATGATTTATAAGATGAATAAAATATCAAGATATCGCTTTATTGAAAATATGGAAACATTAATCATGAGATTATCATTATAATAAAATTATATGTCTTGAGAATAGGTGTTGAATCAAAAAAGATAAATAAAAATTTTGTAATGATAAGCAATATAGATAATTGAGAGTTATCGTTATTTATAAATTAAATATAAATGAATCACATTGAAGATAATATTTCTTCTTTAGATAATAGATAGGAATCAAATAAAGTAATCTAAAATAACACAGAGTAGTGAAATTTGAGATTCAAAAGATTCCTATCTCTTTTTATAAATGATATTTTTAGCTGATTTTCTATAAAGAAAGTATATATGTAAATACAAAAGATTTATGAAACAAACTTGATTTTTATAAGCAAATCTTTTATAATGATGTCAATCCGTTGAAGAAGATTAAATAGTGATAATCTAATAGAGAGTCTGTGGATGGTGGAAACAGATAGAGGAAGCTATGGGACACTTTGGAGGAAGTTATGAAAGTAACCGTGAGTCGCGTTAAGACAGAGAGGGCATACATTGTATGAACTAAGGTGGTACCGCGTTAATAACGTCCTTAGAGAGGACGTTTTTTTATTTTTTGAAGGAGGATAGAGATATGGCCTATAAAGCACCAAGAGGAACAGTAGATATTTTGCCTACTGAATCTGGAAAATGGCAGGAGTTAGAACAATTATTAAGAACAATTTGTGCAAATTATAATGTGAAAGAAATGAGAACACCGATTTTTGAACATACAGAATTATTCAATCGTGCTGTTGGTGATACAACAGATGTTGTATCTAAAGAAATGTATACTTTTGAAGATAAAAAAGGGCGTTCTATCACATTAAGACCAGAAGGAACAGCTGGTATTGTGAGAGCTTATGTAGAAAATAAGCTTTATGGAATGCCTGAAAAATTACAGAAAGTTTATTATATGGGTCCAATGTTCAGATATGAAAGACCACAAAATGGAAGACAGAGACAATTTCATCAATTTGGTGTAGAAATGTTAGGAGTTGAATCACCATATGTTGATGTAGAATGTATGTTGATGGCTGTAACAGTTGTCAAAGCATTGGGATTGAAAAATATTCAATTACATATCAATTCTTTAGGTGATCAGGAATCTCGCGATGCTTATCGTGAAGCTTTACAAAATCATTTCCAACCTGTTTTGAATGAGTTATGTCATGATTGTCAGGTGCGTTATGAAAAAAATCCATTACGTATCTTAGATTGTAAGGTTGATAAAAATCATCCTATGATGCAAACTGCACCCAAAACAATTGATTATTTAAGTGATAATGCAAAAGCACATTTTGAAAAAGTTTGTGCTTTATTAGATGATTTAGAAATTGATTATGTTGTTGATCCTAACTTGGTTAGAGGATTAGATTATTATTCACATACAGTCTTTGAAATTATTTCTGATGATCCAAAATTGGGTGCTGGTTCAACAGTTGGTGGAGGAGGTCGTTATAATGGCCTTGTAGAAGAATTAGGTGGACCACAAACACCTGGTGTTGGCTTTGCTTTTGGAATGGAAAGATTGATGATTGCTTTAGGTGATGATCATGATGATGATGAAGGTTTAGATGTTTATATCATGCCTTTAGGAACTGAAGCTAAAGATTTAGCTATGCAGATTATGACAATGCTTCGTGCTAATGGTTTTACTTGTGATATGGATCAATGTGATCGTGGATTAAAAGGACAGTTTAAATCTGCTGATCGTTTCCATGCGCATTTTTCAATGATCATTGGGGAAGATGAAGTTCAAAAAGAAGTTGTCAATATGAAATGTAATCATACAAAAGAACAAGTGGAAGTGCCATTAGAAAATATTGTAGAATTTATTGAAAATCATTATGAAGGAGATCATGATCATGAATAGAACACATAATAATGGGGAATTAAGAATTGAAAATGTTGGTCAACAAGTTGAATTGATTGGTTGGGTTGCCAAGAAAAGAAATTTAGGAGCTTTGGTTTTTGTTGATTTAAGAGATCGTTATGGAATTACTCAGGTGATTTTTGATGAATCTTTTGAAGAAAGATTAAAAGAAGTAAAAAATGAATATATTTTATCTGTTCAAGGAACAGTTATTGAAAGATCTTCTAAAAATCCAAAGATTCCTACAGGTGATATTGAAATTCAAGCAAGTGCTTTTACCATCATTAATACGGCCAAATTAACACCTATGATTGTGGCTGATGAAACAGATGCTTTAGAAGAAACAAGAATGCAGTATCGTTATTTGGATTTAAGACGTCCTGTGATGCAAAAAAATATAATGACAAGACATCAAATTACAAGAAGCATTCGAGAATATTTAGATAACTTAGATTTTATTGATATTGAAACACCTTATTTAAACCGTTCTACACCAGAAGGGGCAAGAGATTTCTTGGTGCCTTCACGTGTTCATAAAGGATCTTTCTATGCTTTACCACAGTCACCTCAATTGTTTAAACAATTATTAATGGTTGCTGGATTTGAAAGATATTATCAGATTGCACGTTGTTTTAGAGATGAAGATTTACGTGCTGATCGCCAAATTGAATTTACACAAGTCGATGTTGAAATGAGCTTTATGTCAACTGATCAGATTCTAGAAATTGGAGAAGGTATGATCAAGAAATTAATGAAGGATGTTAAAGGTATTGATATTGAATTACCTTTAAGACGTTTGACTTGGCATGAAGCAATGGAAAGATATGGGATTGACAAACCTGATACACGTTTTGGATTAGAACTTGTGAATTTGAATGATGTTGTTAGTGATGTGGATTTTGCAGTCTTTAAAAACGCAATAGATGCTGGTGGACATGTCAAAGGAATAAATGTTGTTGGTGAAGCAGCCAATTTTTCTCGTAAAAAGATTGATCAATTAACTGAACTTGCAAAAACTTATAAAGCTAAAGGTTTAGCATGGTTAAAAGTGACTGATGATGGTGTTCAAGGTCCTATCGCAAAATTCTTTACTGAAGATCAATTAGAAAGATTATTAACAGCGATGAATGCACATAGTCAGGATTTATTGTTATTTGTTGGAGATGTTAAATATGAAGTTGTTTGCGATTCTTTAGCTGCTATTCGTAACTACTTAGGAAAAGAATTAAAATTATATGATCCAAATACTTTTGATTTCTTATGGGTTGTTGATTTCCCAATGTTTGAATATGATGATGAAACACAAAGATATTATGCAAAACATCATCCATTCACAAAACCAAAAGATGAAGATTTAGATAAATTAGAAACAGATCCAGAACATTGTTTAGCAGATGCTTATGATATCGTTTTAAATGGTTATGAATTAGGTGGTGGATCACAAAGAATTTATGATCAAAATGTTCAAGAAAGAGCATTTAAAGCTTTAGGATTCACTCAAGAACAAATTGATGCACAATTTGGATGGTTTGTTGAAGGATTACAGTATGGAACTCCACCACATGGAGGATTTGCTTTAGGGTTAGATAGAATTGCGATGTTACTATGTGGTTGTGATTCTTTAAGAGATGTGATTGCTTTCCCTAAAAATACGAGTGCAACTTGTCCAATGTCAAAAGCACCAACACCAGTTGCTGATGCACAATTAGAAGAATTAGGAATAGGGGTGAAAGAATATGAATCAGACAAGACTGAATAATGTTTTAAATGAAATGAGTCAAAGAGGGATGGATCATTTGATTATCAGTGATCCTAGCTCTATTAATTATTTAATTGGTTATGATAATCATCCGGGAGAAAGAATGTATGCTTTGGTTTTATCATTAGACGGAGATCATACTTTATTTTTAAACAATTTGTTTTATTTAGACCAAAAATTAGATTTAAATATTATCTGGTATGATGATACAGAAGATGGACCTGCAAAAATTGCTGAAGTTTTAAAAGATGCTAATTGCGTAGGTGTTGATAAAAATTGGGAAGCTAAATTCTTAATGAGAGTCATGGAACTCGCTAACGAAGAATGTTGTTTTGAACTTGGATCAATTTGTGTTGATTATGTCCGAATGCATAAAGATGATGAGGAAATTGAACTCATGCGTAAAGCAAGTCAATTCAATGACCAGGCGATTGATCAAGTGATTCAGCTATGTGCAAAAGGAACACTCACAGAAAAAGAAGTTGGACAACAGTTAGATGGTATTTTCCAATCATTAGGATGCAGTGGTAATTCTTTTAGCCCTATTATTGGATATGGTCCTAATGGGGCAGATGGTCATCATGGTTGTGATGATTCAAAGCTAAAAGCTGGTGATAGCATTGTCATTGATATGGGTGGTATTTATCAGGGATATTGCAGTGATATGACAAGAACAGTTTTCTATAAAGAAGTTTCTGATAAACAAAGAGAAGTGTATGAATTGGTTAAAAAAGCTAATGAAGCAGCTGAAGCTATGATCAAACCAGGTGTGAGATTATGTGATATTGATAAAACAGCTAGAGATATTATCAGTGAAGCTGGTTATGGACCAAACTTTAATCATCGTTTAGGACATTTTATCGGAAGAGATGTTCATGAATATGGTGATGTCTCTGCTTCGTTTGATATGGAAGTACAGCCAGGAATGATTTTCTCAATTGAACCAGGCATTTATATTCAAGGTGAATTTGGTGTCAGAATTGAAGATTTGGTTTTAGTTACAGAAGATGGTTGTGAAGTTTTAAATCACTATTCAAAAGATTTGATGGTTATTGGATAAAATAAAGAAGCTATGGAATTTGGGTGCGCTGAACCGCCCCTGTCCATAGCTTCTTTTTCTTATTCTTGAGCATTAGAGTTTTCTTTGTATTTTTCACTCATCAAACTATCCTCGGCACTATGAGAGGCCTGCTGATTTTGATTATATCCTTTGTAATGATTTTGTCTTTGTTTGTTTTTTGCTTTTTTGTGACTCATAATTTCTCCTTTCTTTCTATTGACATCATTAGTTTGTGTAAAATTAGAAAAAAATATGAAAAATTCATTGGATAGAGAATACTTTTTTTAAAATTTATGCTAGAATAAAAGACGAGGTGAAATGGAATTATGTATTATTTTATTGGTATTAAAGGATCTGGAATGGCATCACTGGCAACTATTCTTTATGATTTAGGATATGAAGTTGCTGGAAGTGATATTGATAAATATATTTTTATAGAGGAAGAATTAAGAAAAAGAGGCATACCTATTTATTCTTTTGATAAAAATAATATTAAAGATGGTTATGATGTGATTATAGGGAATGCATTTGATGATACTAATGAAGAAGTTAAAGAAGCATTAAGTAATCCAAATGTCAAAACGCATACTTATTATGATTTTTTAGGTCATTTGATGGATCAGTATATTTCTATTGGTATTGCTGGAACACATGGCAAGACAACAACAACAGGTATGGCTTATCATCTTTTTAAGGATTTTGATAAGACTTCTGTTTTGATTGGTGATGGAACTGGACATGCTGTTGAAGATAGCAAATACTTTATTGCTGAAACATGTGAATATCAGGATCATTTTTTACATTATTATCCAACATATGCAATTATTAATAATATAGAGATGGATCATGTTGATTATTTTAAATCTATGGAACAGTATGAAAAGTCATTTGAGCAATATGCAAATCAGGTGAAAGATACTGTGATTATTTGGGGTGATGATCCACATTTACCACATCTCCATTATAAAAAACGTGTTTTAAAGTTTGGAACTGGTGAACAAAATGATATTATTGCAAAAAATATTATCAATAATGATCATGGATTATCTTTTGATGTTTATATTCATAAAGATTTGTTTGGACATTTTGCTTTACCATTTTATGGTATGCATATGTTATATGATTCTTTAGCTGTTATTACATTAGGATATTTAGAAAACATGAGTGCTGAATATATTCAGAAAAGACTTTCTACTTTTACTGGTGTAAAACGTCGTTATACAGTGAAGACAGTTGGGAATAATGTATATGTGGATGATTATGCGCATCACCCAACAGCCATCAAATATGTGATTGAAGCTACACGTTCCCGTTATCCACACAAAAAAATTGTAGCAGTATTCCAGCCAGATCGTTTTTCTAGAGGATTGAGATTTGCGAAAGAGTTTGCGGAAGCTATGGATTTGGCTGATTATCCATTTTTTGTTCATTTTCCAGAAAATGCAAAAAAAGAACCTGGAATTGATATTGATATCTATGATATTGCCAAATATAATCCTCGTGCTCAGGTCATTCACGAAGATGAAGCTGCTGTTAAGTTATTAAGTCAATATGATGATGTTGTCTTTCTATTTATGAGCAGTAAAGATATATATAAATTAGAAGATCAGGTTATTGCATATAAAGAAGAACATTAATGGCAATATTTCCAACATAATGGATATATGCTATAATATGGAAAATTAGCAGAAAGGAGAATTTATGAACGCACAGTTAATATGCTATTGCATTTTGATTTTATCAGGTGCATTTGCTCTTTTAAGCTTAGGTTTATTATTTATGAGAATGTCTCTAGCTGTCAAAGAAGCCACTGTTTTGATGACAATGCTGGAAGCAACTATTCAAAAAGTTGATCATATTTTAGATGACATCAATAATAAAATGAATATGCTCAACGCTCCTGTTGAATTAGTAAGCGGATTCTTTTCAAAGGGTGGTATGAGATCTGGTTTGTTTGGTATTTTAGGTTTTTTAACTTCTTTCATTAGAAGAAAAAAATAGAAAAGAAAGGTGAGAAAAATGAAATTTGGAAAATTTATTGTTGGTTTAGGAATAGGGGCTATTGCTGGGTTACTATTAGCACCTAAAAAAGGAAGTGAATTAAGAGAAGATATTAAACGTGAATCTTTAAAAGCTTATGATAATCTTAAAAATATGACAAAAGAAGATGTAGAAGCTTTACTTGGTCAAACAATTGAAACAGTGAAAAAATCTGTTGATGAATTTGATATGGATGAATTTAAAGCAACAACAAGAGATAAACTGACTGAATTAGAAGCAAAATTAGAAGATTTTGCTGTCAAGGTCAAAGACAGTGATCAATATATGACAATTCGTGATGGAGTTGTTGATCTCACAAAGAAAGTTAATGAAAAAATTGAAGAAGTGAAAGTAAAGGTTTTAGATTCATCAGCTGATGATGATTATCTGGAAGCTTTTGAAAATGAAATCGATAATGTTGAAGAAAAACTTGATGAAATGATTGAAGAGATTCAAGATTAATTATGGGGAAGAATGTAACGATTTATGATGTTGCTAGAGAAGCGGGGGTTTCTCTGGCAACAGTTTCACGTGTTATTAATGGTTCAAGTGTTGTGAAACCGAAAACACGTGATAAAGTCCTTGATGCTATTCAACGTTTAGATTTCAAACCTAACCAAATTGCGAGAGGTCTTGCCACAAGTAAGACAACAACGATTGCAATTGTCTTTCCTCAATCACTATTTGCCCATGTTAAAGATATGATTGGTGGGATTGGCGATACCAGTCGTCGATTAGATTATAATGTCAGTATTTATACAACAGATGAAATTGGAGATGGGAATCCTATTGAAACTGTTATTGAAAAAGTTGTGAAATCTCGTGCTGATGGTGTAATTTTGTTTAATAATGAAGAAATTGAAAAAGAAATTGCACTGGTTAATAAATATAAAATACCTGCTGTTGTGATTGGAACATGTGTTTCTGGAGATTATATGGGTTCTATTTTTGCTGATGCAAGACAAATAGCTTATGAAGTCATTGATAGATATTTATCAGCAGGAAAAAGCGATATTTTATTTGTTTCGCCAAAACAAAATTTAATTAATATAGAGGAAATGATTGTAGGAATTCAAGAAGCTTATCAGAAATATGGATTAACTTTTGATTCTGAAAAGCAAGTTGTCCATACTTCTTCACATTATGAAAAAAGCTACCCACAATTCTTAGAATATTTCAAAAATCATAAACATCAGCTTGTTTTTACAAGTTATGATAAAGAAGCTGTCGCTGTTGTCAATGCTGCGGTTGATAATGGAATACATATTCCTGATGATATGGAAGTTATAGGAATGATGAATACAAGTTATGCACAGATTTGTCGTCCTTCTTTAACGTCAATCCATGTTCCTGTTTATGATATGGGAGCTTTAGCTGTCAGATTATTAACAAAAATATTAAATGAAGAAGACATTGAGAATAAAGAAGTTGTGATACAGCATTTATTAATGCCACGAGCAACAACAAAAGAAACTTCTAAGTAATTTAGAAGTTTTTTTAAGAGGGGATTTATGATGTATGTGAAACAGTTTTTTATGGATTTAAAATTAAATATATGTTTTGTATGTAAATGGATAGCGATAGCTTTGGTTTTAGGAAGTGTTTGTGGTGTTGTTGGAGCATTGTTTCATTTATCAATAGATTATGTGACGCAACTTCGTTTGGCACATTCCTGGATTGTTTTTGGGTTACCAATAGGTGGTATTATGATTGTCTATCTTTATCGACTTGTTCATTTAAGCAATGAACCAGGAACGAATACGATTATCCAGTCCATTCGTCAGCAAGATAAAGTGCCCGTTTTACTTGCACCAGCTATTTTTCTGGCAACGGTCATCACACATTTGTTTGGTGGTTCCAGTGGAAGGGAAGGGGCTGCCTTACAGATAGGTGGTTCCTTAGCAACTACCTTTGGAAAATTTATTCATGCTGATCAAAGAGAGATGTCTATACTGATCATGTGTGGGATGAGTGCTGTTTTTTCTGCTCTTTTTGGCACACCTTTAACAGCAACACTCTTTTCTATGGAAGTTGTCAGTGTTGGTGTTTTTTACTATGCTGCACTCGTTCCATGTTTATGCAGCAGTTTGATTTCATTTGGAATTGCGCAGTTATTTGGTTGTCAAACCACTTTTTATACGTTAACAGCCTCTTTCCAATTAACGCCATTGATGAGTGTTC
Source organism: Massilimicrobiota sp. mt181 (assembly GCF_055420065.1). Taxonomy (NCBI): domain Bacteria; kingdom Bacillati; phylum Bacillota; class Erysipelotrichia; order Erysipelotrichales; family Erysipelotrichaceae; genus Massiliimicrobium; species Massilimicrobiota sp. mt181. The sequence continues at coordinate 63,172 of NZ_JBVAYN010000003.1, read as the reverse complement.
GACTTGTTGCTTTTGCTTTGATTATTGCTGCTTTTTCAATCATTTTTGTTTTGATGATGCATTATAGCCATAAGTGGTTTCATCAGTATTTTCAAAATGCCTATATCCGTGTTCTTGTGGGATCGTTATTACTGATATTATTAGTCTTTATTTTTCAAGGGCGTTATTTGGGTGCCGGTATGGAAGTTGTTGATGAAGCTATCTATGGGCAAGTTTTGCCATATGATTTCTTATTAAAGGCTATTTTTACTGCAATCACAATAGGTTCTGGATTTAAAGGTGGAGAAATCGTGCCAACTTTTGTAATTGGTTCTACTTTAGGTTATATGTTAGCCTTACTACTTGGTTTTGATCCTCATTTAGGAGGAGCTATAGGCATTGTAGGTATGTTCTGTTGCGTTATTAATTCTCCTCTGACAAGTCTGATGCTTGGCGCAGAGATGTTTGGCATTCAATATTTAACGGCTATGGCTATTGTTGTTGCATTCTGTTATGTATTATCAGGATACTTTAGTTTATATCAGGCACAAAAGATTGTCTATTCAAAAACTTCTGTTGAATTTATTAATCAGAATGCAAAGTGATATTTTTGAGTTGACTTCAATCACAAAATTTAATATTATATACATAAGCGTTGAAGAAGACAAGTAGTTATAAATGGATGAAGATAGAGAATCTATGGCTGGTGGAAATAGATCATTGTTTATAATGAATACACTTTGGAGCAGCTAAGTGCAAAGCTTGGCCGGTGGCAACACCGTTATCAATCATGAGTGTATGCATAAGCATAAATAAAGGTGGTACCGCGAGAATTCGTCCTTTTGATGAATTCTCTTTTTTGTTATAAGGAGGATATGAAATGAAAATTTATGATGAATTGGTATGGCGTGGTTTGATTAAAGATGTCAGTTCGCCTGAAATTGAAGAAAAATTAAATAATGGAGGAATGACTTTTTATATTGGAACTGATCCAACGGGTGATAGTTTACATATTGGGCATTTTTCATCATTTTTAATTAGTAAACGATTAAAAGATGCAGGACATAATCCTATTTTATTAGTTGGTGGAGCAACTGGTTTGATTGGGGATCCAAAACCTGATACAGAAAGACCGATGATTACTAAAGAAGAAGTTCAACATAATTTTGAATGTTTGAAAAAACAAGCACAGGATTTATTTGGATTTGAAGTTGTCAATAACTATGATTGGTCAAAAGATTTAAATTTCATTGATTTTTTAAGAGATTATGGTAAATATTTTAATGTTAACTATATGTTGAATAAAGATATTGTTAAAAGAAGATTAGATTTAGGAATTACATATACGGAATTTTCTTATATGATTATGCAGGCCATGGATTTTTATTGGTTATATGAAAATAAAGATTGCCAAATGCAGGTGGCTGGTCAAGATCAATGGGGAAATATTACAGCTGGTATTGAATTGATTAGAAAGAAAACAGGAAAAGAGGCTTATGGATTTACAATGCCTTTACTAACAAAATCTGATGGTACAAAATTTGGTAAAACAAATGGTCATGCGATTTGGTTGGATCGTAAAAAAACATCACCATATGAAATGTATCAGTTCTTTATTAATTCAGAAGATGATAAAGTCATTGATTATTTAAAATTCCTAACATTCCTATCAAAAGAAGAAATTGAAGAATTAGAAGAAAAGAATAAAAAACAACCACATTTAAGAGAAGCGCATAAAGCTCTTGCGAGAGAAGTAATTACTTTTATTCATGGAAAAGAAGCTTATGAAGAAGCATTAAATATTAGTCAAATGCTATTTTCAGGGCAAATACAAAACTTAACATTAGAACAAGTTCAATCTTGCTTCCATGGTGTTCCAAGTGTGGATTTAGAGGAAGATACACAAATTTTAAATGCTTTAGTGAAAGTTGGAGCTGCTTCATCTAATCGTGAGGCACGTCAGTTTGTTACAGGGGGTTCTGTCCTTGTCAATGGTGAAAAGATTACAGATGTAGGCTTTGTTATAAAAAAAGAAAATGCTTTTGGAAAACAGGCGACTGTTATTAGACGTGGAAAAAAGAATTATTATGTCATTAATCATAAATAGGAGGCTAAGATGAAAAAAGTACTAGGAAGTTTTATAGCATTGGTCATGCTTTTAGGGTGTTCATCTCAAAGTTCTGAGACACAAAATAACAATACACAAAATCAGGAAGCAGTTGCTCAAAATGGTGATTATGTGAATATTGATTTTGTAGGTAAAATCGATGGTGTGGCTTTTAGTGGTGGAACTGCAGAAGGTTATGAGTTAAAATTAGGATCAGACACTATGATTGATGGTTTCGAAGATGGAATTGTTGGCATGGAATTGAATGAAGAAAAAACAATTACTGTAACTTTCCCTGAAAATTATACAGAAGAACTTGCAGGGAAAGAAGCGACATTTGATATTACACTTCATAAAATATATCGAGAAATTCAATAAATTTGAGTCTTTTGACTCATTTTTATATGTCATTTCTCATTAGGGAGGTTTAAAGATGGATGGAATATTATTGATCAATAAACCAGCTGGAATGACAAGTCATGATGTTGTGAATCGTATGAGAAAGATTTTGCATACAAAAAAGGTTGGTCATTGTGGAACATTGGATCCTGATGCAACAGGTGTTTTGGTGTTGTGCATTGGAAAAGCAACCAAAGCTTTACAGTTTCTCATGAGTGAAGAAAAAGAATATCAAGCGACACTATGTTTGGGAATAGCAACGGATACTTATGATGCGAGTGGAAAGATTGTAGAAGAAAAAGAATTTTGTGGCGTTGGAAATGTAGATTCAGTCCTTTCATCTTTTCTAGGTGCACAAGAACAGATGCCACCGATTTATTCTGCAATTAAGGTGAATGGAAAAAAACTTTATGAATATGCTAGAAATCAGGAAAGCGTTGAGATTCAACCACGATCAATATTTATTAAAAATATTAAATGCATTTCTCAAGAAAATCAGTACATAACAATACAAGTCCAATGTTCTAAAGGAACATATATACGTTCTTTATGCGTTGATATAGGGAAAAAACTAGGTTATCCTGCTCATATGACAAACTTAATCAGACTATCTTCAGGAAATTTTCATATTCAGGATTGTTATAGCATTGAAGAAATTGAAGAAGGCCATTATCATTTGATGAGTTTAGAAGAAGCGTTTGCTCATTTTGATCATTATTTTGTTGATAATGAAAATATTGTTTATCATGGTAAAAAAATAAAAAGTGATATTGATCATCAAGTTGTTGTCTGCAATCAAGAAGGAAAAGTCCTTGCGGTTTACAAGCCGGATGGTCAAGGTTATTTGAAAAGTGTAAGAGGGTTGTTTTAATGAAGGTTATTTATTTAAAAGAACATGAAAATATACAAATTTGTGAGCCAATTGTTGCTGCACTAGGTTTTTTTGATGGTTTACATGTGGGACACATGGCCCTAGTTAATGAAGTTGAACGTGTGGCTCAAGAAAAGAACTATCGCAAAGCTCTTATGACTTTTGATCATTATCCACTTTATGTATTAGGTAAAATTAAAGAAGAACATTATTTGACATCGCTTTTGGATCGTCAAAAGATTCTTGAAGAAAGAGGTTTTGATTATTTATTTGTCATTGAGTTTACTAAAAATGTTTCTGCTTTATCTCCTGATGCATTTATTCAAAAATATCTGATAAACTGTGGTGTACGCCATGTTGTTTGTGGATTTGATTTTCGCTTTGGCTGTCAAAATCTGGGAACAACACAGACGTTACTAGAAAATAAAAATTTTGATACAAGTATTATTGATGAAGTGATATATAAAGGGGAAAAGATTTCCTCTTCCCGTATTCGTCAACATCTCAAAGATGGTCGAATGAAAGATTTGAATGAGCTATTAGGGCGTCGTTATACGATACATGGACAAGTAATACATGGCCGTAGAATTGGACATCAATTAGGATTTCCTACTGCCAATATTGATTATGGATCTTATTTTTTACCTTGTGGTGGTGTGTATGCTGTAAAAGTATATGTTCAGGAAAATTGTTATATGGGAATGTGTAATATTGGATATAATCCGACTTTTCATGCATTAAAAAAGGCATCTCTTGAGGTTAATATTTTAGATTTTGATGAAGATATTTATGGTCAGGAAGTTTTTGTTGAATTTTACGAACTTATACGTAAAGAACAAACTTTTCCTTCTAAAGAGGCATTAGTTCATCAATTACAACATGATTGTCAATATGTTAGAAAATATTTTGAATCATAAAAAGGAAGTTCTGGAATGTGTTTATCATTCAATCAGAACTTCTTTTAAAATGAATATGATGATATAATGCACCTAATAAATTGGCTTCGTTTTGAAATTGACAGGCTTTTATTATAGGTTCGTGGTTATCCTCTTTATAAAGTTCTCGCAGTTTATAAAATTCCTGTCTGATTGTTTGAATCAGGAGAGGTTGTTCACTTATTCCTCCACCAATAGCAATCACATCAAGGTCCAAGAGATAATCAAGATTATAGATCATAACAGCAATCTGTTGACAGTAATTTTGAAAATGCTGGATGGCTTCTTGTGAAGATGATAATTGTTGAAAAACGATTTCTCCATCATCAGGACAATGAAGTATAAGACTCAGGTCATGAATGAGTTTCACAGCATTGTATTCTCTTCCAAAATGAGAATACATATTTTTTTGAGGAATGAGAAAAGAACCAATTTCGCCACTTTTGAAATGCTGGGTTTCTAATATTTTTCTATGAATGATTATGGTTCCACCAATACCTGTGCCTAGTACAAGCATAAAACCATTATCAACATCACGGAGACAACCTTTCCACATTTCCCCTAAAGTTGCACATTTGGCATCATTTTGAACGGTAACAGGAAGATGAAATTTTTGAAATAAGTCATGGCAGATGGAAGTCTGATTGAAAAAAGGAAGCAAAGTAATGCTATGAATAGAACCTGTCAAACTATCAATAAGTCCAGGCATGCTGATGGCTATGCCTTTTAAATCATGTGTGATCAACGGTTCTAAACTTTGATAAAAATCTTTTTTATTTGTTTTGATTGTTTTCATTTTATCTTTTTTTATACAGTTACCGTTATCTTGATAATATCCATATTTTGTGTATGTACCACCTATATCTATGCTTAAATACATATGTGTCACCTCTCTTATTTATTATTTCATTGTTTTGATTTCAATTCAATCTTTAATGTTGAAATCATTTTTTTATTGGTGAAAAGATTTCTTTTTTGAGTAATTATGTTATAATGTTTAGACTGAGAGGATGTGATATGATGGATTTAGATAAATTATTAAATCCCAAACAAAAAGAAGCAGCAACTTATCTTCAATCTCATTTGCGTATTATTGCAGGAGCTGGAAGTGGGAAAACACGTGTTTTAACATATCGTATTGCCTATCTGATTGAGGAAGTCGGGATTGAACCACGTCATATTTTAGCCATTACTTTTACAAATAAAGCCGCTAATGAAATGCGAGAAAGAGTTGTGGATTTATTAGGTGAGTATGCTTCAGGAGCGTTACTGTGCACAATCCATTCTCTATGTGTAAGGATATTAAGGCAGCATATTCATGCTCTTCATTATCCTCATCATTTTGTTATTATGGATGAAGAAGATCAAAAATCTTTATTGAAAAAGATTTTTAAAGAAAAAAATATCGATAGTAAAGCTGTTAGTGTTAAAAGTTGTATTCATTATATTTCAGCTTGTAAGATGGCTGAAGTTTCACCACAAAAAGCATATCAAATGGCTGATGGCTTTGTTGGTGAAGAAAAAAAAGCATTAGCTTATGGTGAATATGAAAAATATAAAGAAGAACATTTTATGCTGGATTTTGATGATCTTTTGTTGAAGACAGTAGAACTGTTTGAAAAATATCCTGATATTTTACAGATATGGCAACAGAAATTCCAATATATTCATGTTGATGAATTTCAGGATGTAGGAAGTATTGATTATAAACTTATTCATCTTTTATCACAACAGTCTCTTTTATGTGTGGTTGGTGATCCAGATCAAACAATTTATTCTTTTAGAGGATCAGATGTCAATTATATCATGAATTTTGATAAGGATTATCCTCATGTCAAAACTGTCATTTTGGATCAAAATTATCGTTCAACCAAAACGATTCTAGATATTTCAAATAATTTAATTAGAAAAAATAAAAATCGTTTAGAAAAAGATTTATTTACACAATTAGAAGAAGGAGATAAAGTTGTCCATTATTCGGCTGCTGATGAAGAATCAGAAGCAGAATATGTTTGTCAGACAATAGAAGATATTATTCATCATGTTGATGGAGTTAATTATCATGATTTTGCGATTCTTTATCGAGCAAACTATCTTTCTAGACCTTTTGAACAAAAGTTGATTCAGCATCAGATTGATTATAAAATCTTTGGTGGATTAAAATTCTTTAATCGTAAGGAAATCAAAGATGCTTTAAGTTATTTACGTTTAATGGTCAATATGGATGATTTATCTTTTGAGCGTATTATTAATGTACCAAGTCGTGGTATTGGACAAAAAACATTAGAGAAAATTCAATTAAAAGCTATTGAATATGGTATCAGCTGTTATGAAGCCGTATGTTTATATAGTGAGGAGATTGGATTAAAAGGAAAAGTGAAGAAGGCTATTGCTGAATTTGTATCATCTATAGAAAAGGCCAGACAATCTCGTCAAGCTTTAGCTGATGTTTTTGAAAGTCTTATGAAAGATGTTGGATATTTTCAAATGTTAAGACATGATGAAGATGAAAATCGTATTCAAAATATTATGGAATTAAAGAATTCCATTGCTGGATATATGAATACGCATCCAGATACTGCAACATTTGAAAGTTATCTGCAAGATATTGCTTTATATACTTCTCAGGATGATATGACACATGATGAATATGTCTCATTAATGAGTATTCATATGGCCAAAGGTCTGGAATTTAACTATGTTTTTGTTGTTGGGCTTTCTCAAGATGTTTTTCCAAGTTTTAGAAGTGTTTCAGAAGAAGGAGAAGATGGCATGGAGGAAGAACGCAGATTAGCATATGTTGCTTTTACCCGAGCAAAGAAACGTTTATATCTAACAGATAGTCAGGGATTTAACTATATGACGAATTCTCCTAAAATGTCATCACAATTTATTGATGAAATTGGGACAGATCATGTCGAACATATAGGGAAACCATCACCTTTTAAAACTAAAAAATTTGTACGTATGGGTCCATCAGTGGATGAAATGATTGGTGATAATGAAATTCATGATTGGAAACAGGGGGACCTTGTTGAACATGATGTTTTTGGTAAAGGTGTGATAGTGAAAGTTCAGGGACAAACTTTGGATATTGCATTTTCAATGCCTTATGGTATCAAAACTTTAATGGCGCAACACAAATCTTTAAAACGTTTATCATCATAACAATCAGAAATTTTCTGATTGTTTTTTTGTTTTGAAATGATGTGAAAAATGGGTATATTTTGGGTGATGATTTTTGATGTTTTTATTTTATTCATGATTATTTTTTGATATAATGAGCTGGTGAATGGAGTGTGTAAAATGACATTGGAAAGATTGAATGAAATTAAACAATTATTAAATGAATATAATTATCAATACTATGTTTTGGATAATCCAACAGTTTCAGATCAAGAGTATGATCGTTTAATGCAGGAGCTACAGAGTATTGAGGCCAAACATCCTGAATGGATAACGCCTGATTCTCCTAGTCAAAGGGTAGGCGGAGAAGTTTTAGAAGGATTTCAGAAAGTTACACATCAAAGAATGATGTTATCATTAGGAAATATTTTTAATGAAGATGAACTGAGAGAGTTTGATGATCGTATTCGAGATGTTTTCCCACAGGTTGAATATGTTTGTGAATTAAAAATAGACGGACTGGCTGTTTCACTGGTTTATGAAAATGGCCATTTAAGTTATGGTGCTACTCGCGGTGATGGTACTGTTGGAGAAGACATTACACATAATGTTAAAACAATTAAATCTATCCCTTTGTCTATTGATTATAAAGGAGATTTTGAAGTGCGTGGAGAGATATACATGCCAAAAAAATCTTTTGAACAGTTGAATAAACAAAGAAAGGATGCTGGAGAAGCTTTATTTGCAAATCCACGTAATGCAGCAGCTGGAAGTGTTCGACAATTGGATTCAAGTATTGCTGCAAAGAGAGGATTAGATGCGTTTTTGTATATGGTTCCTACAGCTTCAGAAGTGGGTTGTCAGACGCATAAGGAAGCATTGGATTATATTGCTAAACTTGGTTTTAAAGTGAATCCTATGACATGTGTCTGTGCCAATATTGAAGAAGTCTGGAGCTTCATTACAGAAATGACAGAGAAACGTCAATCATTGCCTTATGAAATTGATGGTATTGTCATTAAAGTCAATAATCTAGCCTGGCAGGAAAGATTAGGATATACGGCCAAAGTTCCAAAGTGGGCGATTGCTTATAAGTTCCCAGCTGAAGAAGTGGTCACAAAACTTAAGGATATTATTTTTACAATTGGAAGAACTGGTCAAATTACACCAAATGCTGTTTTGGAGCCTGTACGTGTTGCAGGAAGTACAGTCCAACGAGCAACTTTACATAATGAAGATAATGTGGTTCATAAAGATATTCGTGTTGGAGATTATGTTGTGATTCGCAAAGCGGGTGATGTCATTCCAGAGGTTGTGCGTTCTTTAAAAGAAAGACGTAATGGCACAGAAAAAGAATTTCAAATGATTCACGAATGTCCATATTGTGGTTCACCACTTGTTAGAAAAGATAATGAAGCAGCTTATTATTGTATGAATGATCATTGTGATTCTAAAAAAATAGAACGTATTATTCATTTTGCTTCTCGTGATGCTATGAATATCGAAGGCTTGGGAGAAAAAATAATTGAACAGTTTTATAATTTAGGATTTGTGCGTTCTATTGAAGATATATATAGCTTGGCAGAACATGAACAAGAAATTATTGAAATTGAGGGCTTTGGGAAAAAGTCGATGGATAATTTATTAGAAGCTATAGAAAAAAGTAAAAAGAATTCAATGGAAAAATTGTTATTTGGTTTAGGAATTAAAGGTATTGGTGCAAAAATGGCGGATAATCTTTCTAAAGAATTTAAAAGTATGGATGCACTTTTAAATGCCTCAACTGCAAAGCTTTTGTCTATTCGTGATGTTGGTGAGACAATTGTTCAGTCCATTAATCGTTTCCGTAGTCAACCAGAATCTTTAGAATTATTGGAACATTTAAAGACAATTGGTTTGAATATGAATTATTTAAAAGAAACATCTTTATTACAAGAAAGTATTTTTAATGGAAAAACAGTATGTGTTACAGGAACTTTAGAATTAATGACGCGAAAAGAAATTAAAGAATATTTAGCTCGTTTAGGTGCAAATGTAACAGGAAGTGTATCAAAGAAAACAGATTACCTCATTTGTGGTAAAGATGCCGGAAGTAAATTAGAAAAAGCAAGAGAACTTGGGGTCACAGTCTTAAGTGAAGCTGAGTTTAAAGAGGAGGTAGATCTATGAAAAAGTTCATATGTATATTGATGGTCGCTTTGTTACTGGTAGGATGTCAATCTTCACAGGAAACTGTCCAAGAAGAAACAAGCAATAATACTGCCTCTATGGATTCTTTTGATGATACATACTATAATATTGTGAAATTTGAAGATAGTGAATTAAGAGAAGATTTTTATTTGGATTATGGTTCAACATCGGACTTTACAACAATTGGTAGAGATTTACAAATTTTATCATCACAATATTTTTCAACTTCTGATTATTATATGAGTGAAGGTCAATATTTGAAGTTATCTTTAAAACAAGAAATGGTTAAACGTAATAATGATAATTCATTGCAACCAGCTTCTGGAACAACAATTAATGATGTGAAAGATCCTGTTATGGTTCAAAATATTCAAGAACAGGATTTCTGGGAAAAATCAGGTGATAAATATACATTAAGAGGTGCTTCTTTTGCGATAGTGATTGATCCTCGTGATGCAGACAATAATCGTTTAGATACACAGATGGATGATCAATCTATTTTGAATTATGGACGTGAATGTAGTCAAAAATTATATGAAATTATTCAATCTCATGAAGATTTTAAAAATCTCAAAGGTTTACCTGTTTTGATTGCTATTTATCAGGCAACGGATTTAACGACAAGTACGGTTAATGGTCATTATGTTTTAAAAACATATTGTAATGGTTCTTATGGACAAAGTGAAGAAGTCAATTTTGAAACTGTTCTTTTTGAAAGTGATCGTGCTCAGGAAATAGATGCAACAACTGCTAATGAATTTAATATTATTAAAACGAATTTAAAAGATGCAGCGACTGAAGCAGCAGGACTAGTTGGAACAGCCAGATATCAAAATGGTAATATTCAGTCAATGGTTATAGAGGCAAATCTTAATGTGAAGACTGCAACTGAGTTAATGTATTTGTCTTCTATTATTGCTGATGGAGTCAATACTCGTTTTTCAGCAGATTTTGATATTAAAGTTTTGGTTTATTCTCAAGATGACTTAAATGCAGTTATCATCAAAGATAGTGGTCAAGATGTGAAGAGTTACTATTTATATTAGAGGATGACAATATGAAAGATATTGAATTTTTAAAACAGTTGGCTTATGATGCCAGATTATCTATAAGTGATGAAGATATGCCATCTTTGATAGATGCATATAAAGATTTTATGGATCAAATTCAAATTTTAGAGGATATTGAAACTGAAGGTGTTGAGCCTTTGGTTTTTCCTTTTGAGAGTCAAAATTATTATTTAAGATTAGATGATGTAGAAGATATTATGGAAGTTGATGATGTTTTAAAAAATGCAAAAGAAGTTCAAGAGCAACAGGTGAAAGTTCCTAAGGTGGTGAATTCATGAAAGTTTATAGTATTGAATCATTACATGATGCTTTTCAATCAGGAAAAGTTGAACCTAAAGATTATTATCAACAAATTTATAAAGAAGCTCAATTTCAGCAAAAACGTTTAAATGCATTTGCTTATACGACATTTGGGAAAGCTGAAAAAGATTTAAAAAATGCTGATTTTCAAAATATTTTAAGTGGAATACCTTATGTTCTTAAAGATAATTTATGTACTCAAAATATATATACAACCGCATCTAGTCGAATGCTAGAAGATTATATTCCAACATATAATGCCCATGTGGTGGATTTATTGGAAAGACAAGGATGCTGTCTGATTGGGAAGTCTTCCATGGATGAATTAGGTATGGGTTTTACAAATATGACTGCTCTTACTGGACCAGTCTACAATCCATGGGATGTATCTAGAATTGCTGGTGGATCTTCTGGAGGGTCAGCTGCGCTTGTTGCAAGTGGCCTGATTCCTTTTGCTTTGGGAAGTGATACAGGGGATTCTATTCGCCGACCTGCTGGATATTGTGGTGTTGTTGGCATGAAACCTACTTGGGGAAGAGTTTCACGTTATGGACTCATTCCTTATGCTTCTAGCTTAGATACAATAGGAGCCTTAACACGTAATGTACGAGATATGGCAATAGTGATGGAAAATATTTCAGGACATGATCATCGCGATATGACATCTTCTTTTCAATCTGTACCACGATATTTTCATCATCTTTCTTTGGATATTTCACATTTAAAAATCGCTTTTTTCAAAAATATCTATGATTCATTAACAGATTTACAAATGAAAAAGATTTTTGATGATATGGTTGTCTTGTTAAAACAGCAGGGAGCTAAAGTTGATGAAATTGATTTTCCTGAAAGATATTTAAAATCATTAGTTCCTGTCTATAATATTATTGCCAATGGTGAATCTACAAGCAATCATGCTTGTCTTGATGGAATTAAGTATGGAATGCGAGAAGATGAAAAGAGTATTGAAGATATAGTGATTCAATCACGCAGTCGTGGATTTACCAAAAGTACACAACAACGTTTTATTTTAGGAATGCTTGTTTTAAAAGAAGAAAATCAAGAAAAAATGTTTAGGAAATCTCAAAAAGTGAGAAGATTGATTGTAGAAGAACTGAATCATATTTTTCAACACTATGATTTAATCATATCATTAAATAGTGATAGCATTGCGCCACATATCCAAGATGCTATGAAAAAATCTTCATCACTTGTTGATGCACAGCTGCTTCTCGCTAATCTAGCGGGATTGCCTAGTTTGACTTTGCCTTGTGGTTTTGTTGATGATATGCCAGTTGCTATCAATTTGACTGGACGATTATTTGAAGAACAGACTGTACTGAACTGTGCTTATGCTTTGGAAAATGTTTTGCCATTTAAAAATCAGTATGTGCGAGGTGATCATTTTGAAATTTGAAACAGTCATTGGTATTGAGGTTCATTGTGAGTTGAAAACAAAATCTAAAATGTTCTCTTCAGCACCAGTTAGTTTTGGCAAAAAGCCCAATACACAAGTTCATGCTATTGATTTGGCAATGCCAGGAACTTTGCCATCAGTGAATCAAAAAGCCGTGGAAATGGCAATAAGAGTCTGTCACGCCTTACATATGGATATTCAAGATTTGTTATCTTTTGATCGCAAAAATTATTTTTATGCTGATTTACCTAAAGGTTATCAGATAACTCAACACTATCATCCAATTGGAAGTCATGGTTATATTGAAATTGATGTCAATCAAGAGAATATGCGCATCGATATTGAACGTCTACATCTTGAAGAGGATACTGCAAAACTAACGCATCTTTCTGATGAATCTTTAATAGATTACAATCGTGCTGGTATACCACTTATTGAAATTGTGTCGAAACCTCAAATAAAAAATAGTTTACAGGCTTGTGCCTATTTAGAAGCGTTGAGATATCTTTTTATATATACGGATGTTTCAGATGCTGTTATGGCGCAAGGATCTATGCGATGTGATATCAATATTTCTTTAAAACCTGAAACAAGCCAACAATATGGTGTGAAAGTTGAAATTAAAAATTTGAATTCATTATCTAATGTTCAAAAAGCTATTGATTATGAAATTCAACGCCAAACTGCATTATTGTTGGATGGAAAACCTATATTACAACAAACACGACGTTTTGATGAAAAAACACAAACAACGGTTGCTATGCGTAATAAAGAAACAACAGCTGATTATCGTTATTATCCTGAACCTAATATTTTACCGATAAAGCTTGACTCCAAATGGATTCAACAAATCAAAGATAAATTACCATTGTTACCAAAACAAAGAAAAGATATATATATCAATCAATATCAACTTTCTTATAATGATGCGCGTATTTTAATTGATCATAAAGAGTTATCTGATTTTTATAATCAGACTGTACAAATTTGTCCTCATTATCAATTGGTTTGTCATTGGCTTATTGGAGATGTCTTATCTTATTTAAATAAAAGCCATCAATCCATACATGCTATTTTGCATGTAGAGGATTTCGCAAAACTGATGCATTTTGTAGCAGATAAGACACTCTCAACAAAACAAGCTAAACAGGTTTTAGAACTTATGATGACAAAACACAAAGATCCTGTTTCAGTGATAGAAGAATATCATTTTCAACAAATTAATGATGACCATATATTGATGAAAGTTATTGATGAAATTCTTGATTATCAACCTGATTTAATTAAAGAATATAGTCAGGGAAAGACAAAAATTGTCGGTTTTTTAGTAGGACAGGTTATGCAAAAAACAAATGGACAAGCGAATCCACAAAAGACAAATCAATTGTTGATGAAGGAATTAGAAAAAAGAAAACAATAATATTCTATACATTACTCATGAATTTTGTTACAATAGAGAAAAGTAGGTGAAAAAATCATGGTAAAAAAATTTCATTTTGATGATGAAGATGATATTCAGGATGATTATCAACCTTCATCATATCTTGAAGATTTAGAAATAAAAAAAGAAAATCAAACTTTAACATCTATAGATGAAGAAGAGTATGATGAGGAAGATTTGCCAATGAAAAAAAAGAAGAAAAAGTTTGTCATGAAGTGGTGGCATTATTTATTAATTTTATTTGGAGCATTAATTGTGGCATTTGGTATTTATATTTTGATTCTTTCTTTTAATAATGGTCCTGTTTATGGTGATCGTTGCAAAGGAATGCAGACCATTTCTAAAGATCAGAGAGATTCTACTGTTTCTACAATGGAAGAAAAATACGATGAAATTGAATCAATGACACTTTCGACTGAATGTCGTCAATTAAAGCTGGATATTGTGTTTAAAGCAGGTATGGATACAGAAGATGCAGAAAAAATTGCTGAAGAAACTGTACAGACTTTGGATGGGATGGTAGGATTAGAAAAAGCCGATGATGAGAAATATAGTGGCTTATTTGGAACTATTGATGGAGTCACACAATATGAAGTTAATGTTTTTATGACTTCTACTGATAGTGAAGACTTTCCAATTTATGGAACAAAAAATGTTCAAAGTGATGATTTCTCATACACATTAGCTTCAGTAAAAGATGAAGAAACTGCCAAACAGGCACAAGAAACATTAACGGATGAAGAATAAAACGAGCTTTGCTCGTTTTTTTATAGGAGGCGTCTATGCAAAAAAATGAATATATTGAAGCCAAATGTGTAGATTATACACATGATGGACAAGGAATTGTTAAATATCAGAATGTTCCAATTTTTGTCAAGAACATGCTTTTAGATGAAGTAGGAAAAGTCAAAATTATAAAAGTTCTAAAAAATTATGCGGTAGGACGATTGATTGAATTATATCAGGAAAGTCCACTTCGTCAAACACCAAGATGTCCTATTTTCAAACAATGTGGAGGATGTCATTTGCAGCATTTTAATGCTTTGGCACAACAACAATTTAAAACGAAAAGAGTTGCTGATACACTATTGAAGATTGGTCATTGTCATGTTGAAGTACAACCATGTCTGATGATGGATGATCCATGGTTTTATCGTAATAAGGTACAAGTCCCAGTTGGAAATGCGGATGGACATTTGGTTACTGGATTTTATAAGCAGCATAGTAATGAAATTGTTCCAATGGATCACTGTTATATTCAAAATCAATTATCTAATCAGATAGTGCAATATACACGAAAGTTATTAGAGGAAGTTCATGAAGTTGCCTACGATAAAGAAAAACATACAGGAAATATGAAACATATTCTTGTTAAATATGCATATCATACACAACAGGCTATGCTTGTTCTTATTACATATCATCGCAAAATTCATCAAAAAGAATATCTTGTCTCATCTTTAAAGAAGGCTTTTCCAGAGTTAAAAACAATTGTACAAAATTATAATCCTCGTCATGATAATGTGATTCTTGGAGATGAGGTTTCTATTTTAGATGGTGAAGGATATATTGAGGATGTCCTATTAGGAAATACTTATCGCATATCACTTAAATCTTTTTATCAGATCAATCCAATGCAAGTAGAAGTTTTGTATCAAAAGGCGATTGATTTTGCGAATCTTCAACCAACAGATGAAGTGATTGATGCCTATTGTGGGATTGGAACGATATCATTATCTTTAGCAAAGCATGTTCATCGCGTTTATGGTGTAGAAATCATTGATCAGGCAATTATTGATGCTAAAGAAAATGCCAAAAGAAATCACATTGACAATGTTGAATTTTATTGTCAGGATGCCGGTGAATTTATGGTTGACTTTGCGAAAAAAGGAAAGCCTATTGATGTGGTTTTCGTAGATCCACCAAGAAAAGGATGTTCTGAATTATTTTTAAATCAGTTGTTATTGCTTGCACCAAAAAAAGTTGTATACATATCATGTGATGTCGCAACGCAGGCTCGTGACATTGATTTTCTTCAAAAGAATGGTTATCATGCAGTTCAATGTCAACCTGTTGATATGTTCCCACAAAGTTTTCATATAGAAAACATAGTTTTGCTTCAAAAAAATGATTAAATTATTTTCTTGCTGTATTTGTACAATAAACATTTAAATATTTATGATTTCATAACTGTCATTATCAAAATGGCAGTTTTTTATTGGATTCTATTATGATTTTTTTGAGAAATGAAGGGAATATGAAAGGCATATATGAATTGAAATAGAAATATGTTATGATTTATAAAAAGAGAAATATATAATTTTTAGGAGAAATAGTATAAAATGAAAACAAGACCAATAACAACTTTATTTATGTTAGAATCTCTTGATGGTAAGATCAGTAGTGGAAATACTGATGAATTAGACGCAGATAAAGATTGGTGTCAAATCGATGGTGTTAGAGAGGGATTGCATCAGTATTATGAAATAGAAGCTACTACTGATTATTTTTCATTAAATACGGGTAGAGTTATGGCTAAAATTGGTGTTAATCATAGAAAAGAATATCATAAAAAAGTAAAAGTTAATTTTGTCATTATTGATAATAAGCCACATTTGAATGAAAATGGAATTGATTATATTTGTAATTGGGTAGAAAAGTTAATATTAGCGACAACAAATCAAAAACATATCGCATATTCTTTGACCAAAAAATATAACAATTTAGATATTTTATATTATGATGAATTGAACCTAACAAAATTATTAGAAGATTTATATAGTCAATATAATGTTGAAAGATTAACAATTCAATCTGGTGGAAGTCTTAACGGGTTATTTTTACGAAGCAATTTAATTGATTACGTTAATATAGTCATTGCCCCTTTATTAGTTGGTGGTAAAGATGTATCTACTCTCATTGATGGAGAAGCTATTAGTCGTTTAGATGAATTAAATAAATTAAAAGCATTGGAACTGATTGAATGTAATCAACTATATAATTCTTATGTTCAACTAAAATACAAAGTAAAGGGATAAATTGGAATTTATGGAGATAATGAAAATGAAATTAGCTACTACTTATATATGTGTTAGTGATATGGAAAAGTCTTTAAAATTTTATAGATTACTTTTGCAAAAAGAGCCATTATATTGTAATGATGACCGATGGATTGCATTTGACTGTGGAAATCAAATTGCACTTTATAAGAAAAAATATGATGAAAAGTTATTAGAGGAATCTAAAGATATTCATTTCAATAAAGCATATATTGATGACTTCTATAAAGAAGATGGGTGCAGAAAAAATAATATAGTCATCTTTAATTTTGAAGTGGAAGATTTAAAAAGTGAATATGAGAGGGTCAAAGATTTAAATATCGGAGAAATCTCAGATATTATGTATGTAAATATCCATATGCCATATTATTATTTTAACGTTATAGATCCTGATGGCAATATTTTAGAAACAACAGGAAATTACTAAATCCTAATTTTATGCGGAGGGGCTGAACAATGTGATATTACAGAATGATATTTGTAATGTAAATATTTCTATAGATACAACATACACTGTTGAATCGACAGACAATAAACCATATGATTTGGTGATAAATCCAAGGTACTTAAGACGCAATGATATGTATAAGACTTTCTCTGTACAAATAAATTTGTTTAGCAAAACAATTAGCATTGCATTAATAGGTGATTTTTATAGCTATGACATAGATTGTGCTGTTCTTGAATATAAAACTTTAACTATCTTACAAAATAATGCTGTTGTTCAGTTGGATATAAGTAACGGCGCCATGATAAATTTCAAGGAATTTGATTGTTTTGGATGTAATTACGGAATATACAGGGTACAGAATGGTTATATCATTTATGGGGAAATTGAAATAACCATGTTGGACTTTAATTTTAATAAGAAATGGTCCTTTTCGGGTAAAGATATATTTGTATCTATGTCAGAGAAAAAGTCATTTGAATTATGTGAGAACTCAATTAAGCTACATGATTTTGAAGGAAATTTTTATGAAATTGATTTTTCAGGAAAGTTGATAAGTAAAATGTAATAAATAAATCGTAATTTAAGGAGAAAGGTTATGAAGAAATTTTGGGGAATTTGTAATAATGATAAATATACTGTGGGCTGTAATGGAGCAAGTCTTTATATTTATGATCATAATGGTAAACAGTTACAAGTTTTTAAAGATGCACCTTATACTTATCGAGCAAAATTCAAGCCTGATACAAATATACTAGTTGCGAAATCTACAGCAGGTTATTTGCTTATTTATGATTTAGATGAGTTAAAGCTACTAAAAAAGATAAAAACTGCACAAATTGGTTCACAAGATGATGGTTTTGCATTTAACAACGATGGAAATTACTTATATAATATTGAAAGACCTATTTATTCTACAAAAACGAGATTAACTATTTACGATATGAAAGAGTACAGTGTTATCAGAACATTGTTTGAAAACGATGAAAAAATAGTTCTTAAAAATTTGGAGTTTGATAAAAATAATATTTGTTATCTATTAGGATTTATGAGAGATGATGCAGGAATATTTGATTATGGATTTATTGCAAAATTAGTTTCTCATAATTTAAAAGATATAAAAACTTTAGATAAAGATAAATATGAATATTTGTGTGCTTTTAAAAATTGGGAAGATCATGGCTTTTCGAATAAAGCATTGGAATTGTCTTCTCAGCTGAAAAATCTAGAAACAATAGAAAAAACAACAATTATAGATACATATAATGATTTGGAAAATAAGTCGAAATCTATATTTTCAAAATTATAAAAAAGTAATAAATAAATGAGAATTTGAGAGGTTTATATAATGAAGAATGCGAGTAATTTAATTATTGTAGGATTTGCTATCTACATTATTATGTCAGGCATAGATAAGTTTGTTTATTCTATTCCTAATACAATTTATATACCAGTTGGAATTTTGAGTGTTGTTTTCGTTTGTATGGGTTCTTTTAAAAGAAAAAGAAAAAATAAAAAAAATTAAATTTTTAGAAGGTGAAATTTTATGTATAAAACAGAATTGATTGAAGGTATTACAGTTAATAATGCAGTCGATAAAATAGAAAAAAATAATAGAAATGGAAAAGCAAGGCTATCACTTTGTGACTATGTCATTTTTAGGAACTCAAAGGGCTGTGCTTGTTTTTAAAAAAGAATTAAAAGGGAGTTTGTTGTAAACATATAATTCTTAATAAGAAAAGCTCATGAAGGAAAAATACACAAAATAAAAATGATTGTATTTGGTGTGAAGTTTATTTGTATATGTATTTTTGTTATTGAGATTTTTATGTTTTGAGATTGCTTTGAGGTATAATGGTCATGTTTCAAATGTTTTTTAAAACATCTAACTTAGTAAATAATGAAATTTATATGAACCTACTAATTATAGTCATGTTATATAATTAAATAATGGAATGATATTATGAAAAATAAGATAATTGTTAAGAATTTCAAAGGCAGTGATGTACTGAAATGTATGTTTGTTTTTCGGGATATTCATTCTCTTATTTGTGATTGCTCACATTGATAAGGGAAAATATATTCATAAAGTATGTTTGAATTCCACTATTAATATTTCATCCTAATAAAGGGAATTTTGAGAAGCCTTCTCTAAAAATTATATAAAACATAGTGTTTTGATTGACAAAAGATTATAGTATGATACAATGTGTCTCGAATAAGTGGTGGAGTCTGTCATAAAGCAAATATGCTTTATTTATTCAATGTTGTTTTGTACTATAAAAACATATACTGTGACAGATTCTTACAGAATCTGTTTTTTTATAAACAGATTTGAAAGGAGTTGTCTTAGGGAAAGTTATAAGAGTTGATAATAAATCATGGAAATGATGTTCTTTATTAAGAAAAGAGTATACTGAAATATTAGAGTTATGGAGGAAAAAGATGGAAGCAGTTGATTTTCATAAATCAAAGAAAAAGAAAACTTTTTCACCTATGCGACGTATTGCCTTTAGTTTTTTTATGGTTATATTGGTAGGTTCTTTATTATTGACTTGTCCGTTTTCTAATCAAGGAGCAATAGCCCCTTATATTGATCATTTATTTATTGCAACTTCTGCAACTTGTGTGACTGGTTTGGTTCCTGTTGTTGTGGCAGATCAATATACAGTTATTGGACAACTTATTATTATTTTGCTCATTCAAATTGGTGGGCTTGGTTTTTTGACTTTGTTAAATATGTTTATTTATGCTTTAAGAAAGAAATTAACATATACAAATAAAATGATTATGCAAGAAGCATTAAATCAAAATTCAATGGCTGCAATTGGAATATATATAAAAAGAGTTATTAAATATACAGCTTTTTTTGAAATGCTAGGAGCAGTTTTGTTGTGTATTGTTTTTATTCCTGAATATGGAATAATTAAAGGAATTTATTATGGAATCTGGCATTCTATTTCTGCTTTTTGTAATGCAGGATTTGATATTATGGGGCCAAATTCATTAATTCCTTATCAAACAAATATTTTATTGAATTTTACAATTGCTGGACTCATTATTGCTGGTGGTTTAGGGTTTGTAGTGTGGATTGATTTGAGAATGTCTTGGCAGCATTATAAAGAAAACTTCAAATTTTTTAGAATAAAAAAATTCTTTTCTTCACTATCACTTCATACAAAGATTGTTTTATTGGCAACAATTGTTTTATTGCTTGGAGGAACATTAGTTATTTTATTTTTAGAATATAATAATCCAGGGACTCTTGGTTCTTTACCATGGGGAGATAAAATTTTAGTTAGTTTCTTCCAATCAACAACAACCAGAACGGCTGGATTTGCATCAGTAGATATGGCATCTTTATATGATTCAACAAAATTATTTATGTCTATACTGATGTTTATTGGTGGTTCTCCAGCTGGAACGGCAGGTGGAATTAAAACAGTAACTTTAGTTATTGCATTATTATATATTCATTCTTTATCATCAGGAGATGAGAATGTAAAACTGTTTAAACGTCGTATTGCCGATCAAGTTGTAAAACGTTCATTAACAATTGCAATTTTAAGTTTCTTTATTTGTACATTTGGATTATTTATTCTATCGATGAATGAAGGAGCTGACTTCATTGATTTAATTTTTGAAGTCTTTTCTGCCTTTGGAACGGTTGGATTGTCTGCAGCTTTAACGCCAACCTTAACAGTTCTTGGTAAAATTGTAATTATTATTCTGATGTATATTGGACGTATTGGACCTTTAACAATGGTCTTGGTTTTTGCAAAAAAATATAATCAAAAGAAAGGAAAGGACATTGTCTATCCAGTTTCAGATGTCCTGATAGGTTAAAATAAAATGAAAAGTAAACAAGTTGTTGTTTTAGGATTAGGTGTTTTTGGCTCTACAATTACAAAAACATTGTCACAATATGGTTGTGAGGTTGTGGCTGTAGATAAAAATGATGAATGTGTTCAAAGAGTATCTGAATATGCAACGAAAGCTGTTATTGGTGATATTACTGATCAGCAATTCTTAATTGATTTAGGAATTGAAGGCTTTGATGTTGGTATTGTAGCAATCGGGAACCATTTAGAAGAAAGTCTTTTAGGTGTTTTGAATTTAAAGGAAATTGGCATTCCTTATATTATTGCGAAAGCAAAAAATAAAAGATTTAAAGCTGTTTTAGAAAAAATTGGTGCAGATCGTATTATTCGTCCTGAAAAAGAAATGGGAGAAAGATTAGCGCGTGGATTATTGAGAAAGAATATTACTGATTTGGTTGAACTTGATGAAAATTATAGTCTTGTTGAAATGAAAGTACCACAAGCTTGGGTAGGACATACTTTGTCTTCTTTGGATTTAAGACGTAAATATGGAATAAATATATTAGGACAAAGAGATATGGAAACTCAAAAATTAGAACTTTCTGTTGATCCAGATTATGTTTTGAAAATGAATGATCATTTCTTAATGGTAGCTGAAACAGAAAAAATTGAAAAATTTGATTATTTAATTGTATAATTGAAATAGTAGGTGAGAATATGTCTATTGATGTAAAAAAGATTTTGGCAGATGCATTGCTTGAGTTATGTGAAAAAACACCTTTAGAATCTTTAACTGTTTCTCAAATTTTAAAGACAACAGGTGTAAGCAGACAAACTTTTTATAATCATTTTAAAGATAAGAATGATCTGATTTGTTATGTATATGATCGATACATTGTTCCTGATTTCAAGGATGATAACATGTCTATTGATTTTTATAAATCTCTTTTAGAAACATATGAAAATATAAAGACATATCATCATTTTATGAAGCAGGCTTGTCAGATGGATGGTCAAAATTGTTTGAAAGATTATATGACTCAACATTGTCAAGATTTTGATTTGAAATGGCATCAAAATTTATATGGAACAAAACCTATGCCAGATACATTAAAGTTTGCAACAATATATCATGCTAATGCTTCAAGCAGTATGACTTTATCTTGGATTTTATCTGATATGCCAGTACCATGTGAAGAGATTGCAGATATGGTTGTTCGTATGAGAAGTATTGGTATGGATAAATTATTTCAAGATAGTGAAAACAAAATGAATCCATATGAAAAATAGACAAATTGATGAAAATGTCCATTTGTGGACAAAAAATGAAATATATAAATAGAAAACTCCTTTCTTTTACGATAAAATAAAAATGTAAAAGAAAGGAGCTTTTTTATGAGAAAAATATTAAAAAATGAAAAAGGGCAAGCTGTAGCCCCAAAAAGTATTCCTATGTCAGCAGATGCGTTTCATCAAGATCAGCAAACAAGAATTTATTGGCTTGGTGGAGCAGGTATTATGATTCATAGTCATGGAACTGATATTATGATTGATCCAGTTTTAGAAGGATTTGATTTACCTTTATTATATGAAGTTCCAATCCAATCTAAAGACGTAAAAAAACTTGATGGTGTATTCATCACACATATTGATAATGATCATTTTTCTCGTTTGACATGTCAACATGTATCAGATGTATGTCAACATTATTATGCCCCTAATTATGTCGCAGATGTCATGAATGAAGAAGGTTATCCAACTATGAAACAGGATATTTATGATAAAATTCAGCTTCATGATATGACTGTTCAATTGACTCCGGCCAAACATAATTGGCAAAATGGTTCAAAGAAATGGCAATATCGTTATTGGGAAGAAAAGGATTATTGTGGTTATTGGTTCAATACTCCAGATGGTGATATTTGGTTACCAGGTGATTCACAGTTATTAGAAGAACATTTACATATGCCTCAACCTGATGTCATTTTATTTGATTTTGCTGATAATGAATGGCATATTACTTTAGATGGAGCAATCAAGCTGGCTAATACTTACCCAGAAGCTGATTTGATTTGCATCCATTGGGGAAGTGTTGATGCTCCTGATATGACACCATTTAATGGAAATCCTGAAGATTTATATCAAAAAGTTGTCAATCCCGAAAGAATTCAGGTTCTTGCACCTGGAGAAGCATATGTATTAGGTCAAAACAATGGCTAAAACACTTTATTTGATGCGTCATGGTGAAACTTTATTTAATGCCTTGCATAAAATTCAGGGATGGTGTGATTCCCCTTTAACACCATTAGGCATTAAACAGGCACAACATGCTAAAAAATGGTTTGAGGATCATCGTATTACTTTTGATCATGCTTATTCTTCGACAAGCGAAAGGTGTTGTGATACTTTAGAAATCATCACATCCATGCCTTATGTTAGATGTAAAGGATTAAAAGAAAATCATTATGGAGTATTAGAAGGCGAAAATGATTATTTAGCTGAGAATGATCCACAAAAGTGTAAAACTTATTATTTACAATTTGGTGGGGAATCTAATGATACAGTCAAAGAGAGAATGAAGAGGACATTAACAGAAATTATGGAAAAAGATGATCATCATTCAGTACTAGCTATGAGTCATGGTGGAGCATGTTTTAACTTTTTAAGAGCTTATCAGGATCCAACAGAAGAATTAAAAAAAGGATTTGGAAATTGTTGTATATTTATATATGAATTTGAAAATCATAATTTTGTTCTAAAAAAAGTTATAAGACAGGAGGATATGTAACATGAAATATGTACAATTAGGTAATAGTGATTTAAATGTTTCAAGAGTATGTTTAGGATGTATGGGATTTGGCGATGCGAGTCAGGGGATGCATAGCTGGACTTTACCATATGAACCTTCAAAGGAGATTATTGAATATGCTGTTAATCAAGGTATTAATTTTTTTGATACGGCTATGGCATATCAGGGTGGAACAAGTGAAGAATATTTAGGAAAAGCAATTAAGGAATGCGCAAGAAGAGAAGATGTTGTGATTGCTACAAAATTTCATGGTCGTACAAAAGAACAGATTCAACAAGGTATAACTGCTAAAGAACATATTGAAACATGTTTAGATAATAGCTTAAAAAGATTACAGATGGATTATGTTGATTTGTATATTTTACATGCTTGGGATCAATTGACACCTATTGAAGAAACTTTAGAAGCTTTAAATGAAATGATTCAAAAAGGAAAAGTGAGATATATTGGGGTTTCTAATTGTTATGCATGGCAAATCGCTAAGGCTAATGAAATTGCTAAGGCACATCAATGGCAACCATTCATTTCAGTACAAGGGCATTATAATTTAATTTTTAGAGAAGAAGAAAGAGAAATGAAGCCATACTGTGATTTACATCATGTTGCAATGACACCTTATAGTGCTTTGGCTTCAGGACGATTGGCCAAACATCCAGGAGAACAATCTAAAAGATTAATAGAAGATACTTATGCAAAAGGAAAGTATGATGCCAGTGCTCAAAAAGATCTTGAAATCATTAAAAGGGTGGAAGAACTTGCTTTAAAACATCAAGTTTCTATGAGTGAAATTTCTTTATCATGGCTTATGCATCAAGTCACATCTCCAATTGTTGGAGCAACAAAATTACATCATGTTGATACCATGGTTAAAGCTACAGATTTACAGTTGAATGATGAAGAAATGGCATATTTAGAAGAATTATATGAGCCACATCGTCTTGTTGGGGTTATGGCTGAACAAAGAAAATAGAAAAAGATGATTGTTTTTGAAATGAATCTCCATTATTTGGATATCCAAATAACAGGATCCACTTCATTAGGCAATCATCTTTTTTTCTATAGAATTCTTTTTTATAAATAAATTGTCGCTTATTTTCAAATATATATAAATTACGCAAAGGAATAATAACAAAAATAAGATTGATTTTTCTAAGAATAGTGTCCAAAGAAGATACGCTAAAACCACACCAGTATGAAAGAAAATTAAAGTTCCGGCAAAAAAGCAACCTTTTCTGAGACATTCTTGTTGGATATCTTGTTGATCTGCTAAAAAATATTCTGTAAATGCTATAACAGTTTGTTTGATATTGTTGGTTGAAAAAATAGTTGAACATGTATAACCAATTGCGCCTTTAAAAATACTCCATTGAAAAGCTGTTGCAAAGAAACATGGATATAAGGCCATAATAGGGTTAACATTCATAGGAATAAACCCTAAAAGTATCACACAGAATATCTCTATTTTTAAAACAAGATACTTTAAATTCCAATCGGTTCTATGAGTAAAGTATGTTCCCAGAATAAGAGCAAGAACATATATAAAGAGTGCACCAATCCTCAATATTCCTTCAAAATAATTTGCTCCTAAGATATTTTTAATTAATTCAATTAAATTAGCAGTTTGAGCTGATCCAAAAACATTCATACGTGCAAATATTGCATATCCACCAAAGAAACCACCAACTATGGCCATTAGGTAATGGGTAATGACATCATGATAATTTTTTTTCATATTTCATATTCTCCCTCAAATGTATTTAATTATAGCATTGAATAATCATTTGGCAATATTTGTTGAAGAAAAAAATAAAAAAACATGTGATTAATATTGTTGAAAGGGGTTTAAATATTGTATAATGGAATTATGAAAAGAGGCGATGGCTCATTGTATTATATTTCACCATATGCTTTATATGAGCTTGTGAAACAATTGTTTCATGATGTGAAAGATGTGGATGATATGACGTTATATGCTTATCGAGAAAATAAATGCTGGAAAATAGGTTTTTCAAATGAAAGCATTAAAGATATTCCCGAAGATTCAATAAATCTTTGTTATGAATTTAAGGATGGCTTTTTAAAAAATAGTCCTCAAAAAGCGACAGAAGAAATGATTGAAAGTATAAAACGCTATGAGAAGAATTTGACCCATATTTAAAGACTGATGAATAATCAGTCTAAAAAACTCACAATCATCTATAAATGATTGTGAGTTTCATTTTTATCATCATTCTGTAATGCAGCATAATAATATTCGCATTTATAATTAATTAAATCCAACTGTTTTTGTAAATCTTCCATTTGTTTTTCTACTGTCTTTTTTCTCTCTAAAAACAAATTATAACGTTCTTGTAAAGACGAATTTCCCTGTTTAACCAATTCTATAAAATGTTTGATTTCCTTAATAGACATACCAGTATTTTTGAAACATTCAATAATTTCTAACATTCGAATATCATCATCTTTAAAAACACGATACCCAGAAGCTTTTCTTTCAATATAGGGAAGTAAACCTTCTTTGTCATAATATCTTAAGGTTGAAATAGGTAAATTTGTCATTTTTGAAACGTCGCTAATCGAATAATTCATAGCTTTCATCTCCTTAGTCATTATCATAATGTTTTTAGTTGAAAAAAGCAATATCATCCTTTATGAATATAAGAATGGTTTTATGAATTTAGTGATATTTTTGGATGATTTCAGTAATAATTCTGATATCATTATCGTTACCATCATTTTCGACTTTATAAAGACAAGGTATATTATATTCTTTGCTAATTTGATCACCAGCTTTGCAATAAGCTTCGCCATAATTTTGATCGCCACTAACAATGACTCCTTGAAGGTATTGTCCATTAAGAGATAAAAAATCTTCAACTTCTATTGGGACATCACCGTATCCATCTGTATAGGTGAATAAAAGAAAATCTTCTTCTATTTTTTCTTGACCTAATTCAATTTTCAATGCTTCACGAATATTTAATTTGTTTATAAGACTTTCTACATTTCCTGTTCTTGTTGCATATACAAATTTCATAGTTTTCCTCCTTGGTTAGCTATAGCTAACATATATATCATAACTGTTATTGACAAAAAATCAAGTATTTTAATAATTATATTATATAACTCAATGTAAAATAAGATGATTTTAAAATAGATAAAAAACGATCTGTTTGAAGAGAAAGTTAGGGCATAATAGAAAATTATTTTGAGGTGTTGAATAGAATTGATTTATTGTTTTTATACCATAAAGTATGATTTAAAAGGTAAAAATGATTCTGTTATTTTGGTTTTCATTATAATTCTTGAATGGTTTCTAATTAAGAATAGACGATAGTATATAATTCATCATAAGAAAATGGTATCAAAATTACTTCTTTTTTAGTACAATAAAGGAAAGAATGAGAAAAGAGGGTGTTTATGGAAATACGCATATTAAGATATTTTTTAACAGTTGCAAGAGAAGAAAATATTACAAGGGCTGCAGCAGTTTTGCATATTACACAACCAACATTATCAAGACAGCTCATGCAATTAGAAGAAGAATTGAATACAAAACTTTTAATCAGAGGGAAAAATAAAGTTGTTTTAACGGATGCAGGTATGTTATTACGCAGACGAGCAGAAGAAATCATTGATTTAACTGATAAAACAGAAAAAGAATTCTTGGAGGCAGATGAATTGATAGCTGGAGAAATTTTTGTGGGAGCAGGGGAAATTCATGCAATGCATCAATTGGGAGAATTTATGATCAAATTTCAGCAGCATTATCCTCATATTCAATATCATCTATATAGTGGAAATGCTGATGATGTAAAACAGAAAATTGACCAGGGATTTATTGATGTAGGATTATTAACTGAACCAGTAGATATTGAAAAATATGATTATGTACGTCTGAATTATAAGGAAGCTTGGGGAATTTTAGCTCCCAAAGATAGTGAAATAGCTCAAAAAGAATATGTCACACCTGATGATATTTTAAATCTGCCACTGTTAATTGGACATCGTCTGATTGTTCAAAATGAAATTGCTCATTGGATGGGTATTGATGTCAGTGAATTAAACATTGTTGCAACTTATGATTTGATTTATAATGCAGCAATTTTAGTAGAAAAAGGGTTAGGATATGCCCTGTGTTTAGATAAAATTGTTTATATGCATGATGAATCCTTAGTTCGCTTTATTCCTCTTAGACCAGTTTTTGAAACAGGAGCTGTTCTAGTTTGGAAAAAACATCAAGTATTTTCAGCAACAGCAACACGTTTTATTCAGGAACTTTGTCAGTTTTTTTTTTAGTTAGTATAAATGCTTGAAAAGCATTTTATATAATAGATAATAAGTATTAGACATACTTCTTGAAAAATCATAAAATAAGTTTATCAGGAGGTATATATATGAGAGATATTCAAAAGGCAAATGAATTATTTAATCAATTACAAAAAGAACATATTTGTCCTCATGATTTAGAATTTGAGGACATAATGATTCATTATATTTATGGTGATGTTTATCAGCATGGCAATCTTGAATTAGGTTTAAGAGAATTGATACTGATTGTTGTTAATACTACGAATATGTGTTTAAAAGCTTTAGAAGAACACGTATATAGTGCATTGAAAGCAGAGGTTAGATCTGTTGAAATCAAAGAAGCAGTGTACCAATGTACACCATATATTGGATTAGGAAAAGTAGAAGAAGCTTTAGATGTTGTTCATAAAGTTTTTAAGGAAAATCAAATATCTTTACCATTAGAAAGTCAATCAACAGTTGATGAAAATACAAGATTTCAAGCTGGTTTTGATGTTCAAAGTGAGGCTTTTGGTAGAGAAAATATTCAAGCTAACCATGATCATGCACCACAGGAATTAAAACATATCCAGGATTATTTATCAGCTTATTGTTTTGGAGATTTTTATACAAGAAAAGGATTGGATTTAAAAACAAGAGAGTTATTGACTTTCGTTATTTTAGCAACTTTAGGAGGATGTGAAAATCAATTACGTGCTCATACTGCTGCAAATATAACAGTGGGAAATACTAGAAATTTATTAATAGATGTCATTACTCAATGCCAACCATATATTGGTTTTCCAAGAACACTGAATGCTATTAATATTATTAATGAAATTATAAAAGAATAAAGTTTTTACGCTTTATTCTTTTCTTTTTTCCATTTCTTTATTTGTTGAAGGCGTAATGCAACCTTTTTTTCATGACCTTGCAAAGTTGGATGATAGTACTCTTTATTTAAAAGAGAATCAGGTAGGCAAGTCATAGTTGTCAGCTTGTCTGCAAAATCATGTGCATACTGATAGCCTTGACCATAATGAAGATCTTTCATTAATTTTGTTGGGGCATTACGTAAGTGTAGTGGAACGGGTTCAGAGATTGTTTCTAATGCATCTTTTTTAGCACTTTCGTAGGCTACATATAATGCGTTAGATTTCACTGATAAGGATAAATAGGTCACTACATGTGTTAAATGGACACTACATTCAGGCATGCCTATGAAATGACAAGCCTGATATCCTGCAATTGCAATTTCAAGAGCACGGCTATCTGCCATTCCAATGTCTTCGCTTGCAAAACGGACAAGTCTTCGAGCAATATAAAGTGGATCTTCACCAGCTTCTAGCATTCTTGCTAACCAGTATATAGCAGCATCAACATCACTATTGCGCATCGATTTATGAAGAGCAGAAATCAGATTATAATGTTCTTCACCATTTTTATCATAGAGTAAAGATTTTTGAGATGTTATTTGTTCAATGATTTCAGGTGTAATCATTATTTGATCATCGTCCTGATAGGCATTTAAAACGGCCATCTCTAAAGTGTTTAAAGCAATTCTTGCATCTCCATTAGAAAAATGAGCTATCATCATTAAACTCTGTTTATCCACATGTATATCGATGTTTCCAAAACCTTTTGGACTTTCTAATGCATGATTTAAAAGCTCTAAAATGTCTTCTGTATTTAAAGCATGAAGTACAAACACTTTGCAACGTGAAAGGAGGGCCGAATTGATTTCAAAAGATGGATTTTCTGTTGTGGCACCAATTAAAATGATACTGCCTTTTTCAACATATGGAAGAAAAACATCTTGTTGTGCTTTATTGAAACGATGTATTTCATCAATGAAGACAATTGTTTTCATACCTTCTTTTTGAATGGTTTCTGCATCTTTTAGGATTTTTTTGATCTCTTTGACACCACTATTCACTGCACTCAAATCAATAAAATGGGCCTTTGTGGTTCTGGCAATGATACGTGCTAAGGTTGTTTTGCCAACTCCTGGCGGACCCCAGAAAATCATTGATGGAATTTGATCATTTTCAATAAAACGATATAAAATTTTTCCTTTACCTACCAAATGTTTTTGACCGACATAATCAGATAAGTTTTGTGGACGCAAACGATTGGCTAGGGGTTCTAGAAAGAATTGATTTTGATTGTCCATTATCATAACCTCCCTTTGATATTTCCTTCTTTTCAAAGAAAAACAATCTTGAGTTCATGTCATGTTCATATCTTCATTTTATACTATGACTAATGAATTTTAAAGAGGAGATTGTCATGTTTGGATATATCGTTATAAATAAACCTGAAATGAAGTTCAAAGACTTTGATACATACCAATCCTATTATTGTGGATTATGTCGAACAATGCAGGAACATTATAGCATAAAAGGTCGTGTTGCTTTAAATTATGATATGACATTTTTGGCAATTTTACTCACAGGACTCTATGAACCTCTGAATCATAGGGAATATCGAAGATGCTTCTTACATCCGATGAAAAAACATCTTGAAGTGAGAAATGAATTAATAGATTATGCAGCAAAAATGACGATTGCCTTGACTTATTTAAAATGCGAGGATGATTGGCTTGATGAAAGAAAAATAACGAAAAATGTTTATAAAAATATTTTAAATCAAAGCTACCAATCGATAAAAAAAGAATTCCCTCAAAAATTATCTTTGATAGAACAGCAGCTTATTAAAATACATGAATATGAAAAGATGGAAGATATTCATATTGATGATATTTCTGGATGTTTTGGCAGAGTTATGGCTGAGATATGTTGTTATAAAGATGATTTATGGAAAGATTATCTTTATGAATTTGGTTTTTATTTAGGTAAATTTATTTATTTGTTAGATGCTTATGATGATATTGAAAAAGATATAAAGGATCACAATTATAATCCGTTTATAAAAAAGTTTCAGCAGAACCATTTTGAAGAGCAGACGCATGCACTTTTAGAGATGATGATTTCACGTGCTGCTGAAGCTTTTGAATATTTACCAATAGAGGAAAATATTGAAATTTTAAGAAATATCATATATAGTGGTGTTTGGAGTCAATATGAATTACGTTATAAAAAAAGAATGGAGGATAAGAAATAAATGGATCCATATCAAATTTTAGGAATATCTCCTAATGCATCAGATGATGAAGTCAAACATGCTTATCGAACTTTGAGTAAAAAATATCATCCTGATGCCAATATTAATAGTGAACACCAAGCTGAATATACTGAAAAATTTAAACAAGTACAAAATGCATATAAGACAATTATGGATAATCGAAAAAAAGGATTTACGAACCAGACATATGGGCAAAATTCACAAACGAGCTATCAATATCATGGTAATGAACAGGAAGCTTTTCAGGATGTAGGTGCCTATATCAATGCGGGTAGATATCAGGATGCTTTAAATATTCTTGAACAAATTCGTACACGTAACTCTTTATGGTTTTATTATAGTGCCCTTGCAATGAATGGTATTGGAAACAATGCAACTGCTTTAGAATATGCACAAACAGCAGCACAAATGGAGCCAGGAAATCTTCAATATATTTTCTTAGTTCAGCAGTTGCAGGCAGGAAGTGGTCAATATCGTCAAACGCAACAAACATATACATCACCATATGCTAATATGGCCAATTGTTGTTATTCATTATTGATGTTAAATATTTTTATGAATTGTTGTTGTAGATGTTATTAATAAATTGTCGTTAAAGGAGAATGTCTTATGAGTAAAATTATTGGTATTGATTTAGGAACAACAAATAGTTGTATGTCCTTTATTGAAAATGGGAAAACAACCATTATTCCTAATAGTGAAGGTGCAAAAACAACACCAAGTGTTGTTGCTTTTACAAGTGATGGACAAAGATTGGTGGGGGAAAGTGCAAAGAGACAAGCTGTTACAAATCCAACTGGAACTATTTCATCTATAAAAAGAGAAATGGGAACTGATTACAAGAAAAAAATAGGACAAAAATCATATACCCCACAAGAAATATCAGCAATGATTTTACAGAAATTAAAAATTGATGCTGAAAATTATTTAGGTGAAGAAGTGAAACAAGCTGTTATTACTGTTCCTGCCTATTTTAATGATGCCCAACGTCAAGCTACAAAAGATGCAGGGAAAATTGCAGGTTTGGAAGTTTTAAGAATTATCAATGAACCAACAGCAGCTGCACTTGCTTATGGCTTAGAGAACAGCTATGGTCAAAAAATGATGGTTTTTGATTTGGGTGGAGGAACTTTTGACGTTTCTATTATTGAAATAGGAAATGGTGTTATTGAAGTCCTTTCAACATCAGGAGATAACCATTTAGGAGGCGATGATTTTAATGACAAAGTCGCACAATATATTTTCACTGAATTTGAAAAAAGTTCGGGAATTTCATTGAAAAATGATCTGATGGCTATTCAACGTGTTAAAGAAGCTGCTGAAAAGGCAAAAATTGAATTATCTTCTATGATTTCAACAGTTGTTTCCTTGCCTTTTATTACAACAACTTCGGCTGGGCCACAAAATCTTGAAATGACAATAACAAGAGAGACTTTTAATCGTATTACTAAAGATCTGGTAGAAAGAACAATTTTACCAATACAAAATGCTTTAAATGATGCACGTTTGTTACCTGCTGAATTAAATAAAATTATTCTTGTTGGTGGATCATCACGTATTCCAGCTGTACAAGAAAAAATCAAAGAAATTACAGGAATTGTTCCTAGTAAATCATTGAATCCAGATGAATGTGTCGCAATGGGAGCTGGTATTCAAGCTGGAAAATTATCTGGTGATGTCTCAGCAATGGGAAATTACGATGTTTTGTTGTTGGATGTAACACCTTTAACGCTTTCTATTGAAACAGTAGGCGGTGTTGCAACACCATTAATTGATCGTAATACACCTATCCCTACAAGTCATAGCCAAATCTTTACAACATCATCTAACTTTCAGACACAGGTTGAAATCAATGTTTTGCAAGGTGAAAGACCTCTAGCAAAAGATAATAAAAGTTTGGGAAAATTTAAATTGAAGAAAATTAAACGTGCAATGCGTGGTGTTCCTCAAATCGAAGTTACTTTTGATATTGACGTTAATGGTATTGTCAGTGTTTCAGCAAAAGATTTGGCTAGTGGAAATATGCAGAGCATTACGATTGAAAATGGTTCTCATATGTCAGATGAAGATATAGAAAGAGCTATCCGTGAAGCTAAGGAGTTTGAAAAACAGGATGCTATGACGAAAGAACGACTTGTTTTTAAAAATGATTTAGAGTCATTAATGAATCGTGTTGAAGCTGGTTTGGCTAAACATAATAAAGAAATTGATAAAACAGTGAAATCACAAATAAAAAATGAATTAAATCAATTAAAGAAAATGACAAAAAAGATTCATTTTGAAACATGTTCTGATGCTGAATTTCAAAACATTAAAGAAGCAAAACAAAAATTGGAAGGTAGTGCAGCATTTTTACTAGCGATGGGAGAATAAGACATTGAGGATTTTCAATGTCTTTTTATCAGAAAAGAGGTTATATGGAAATTAGGTATGTAGAAAATAGAGATCTGAAGCAAATTGCATTGATTGAAAAAAATGTTTTCCTATCAAAGAAGCAGCAACCGAGAGACAATTCCAGCAAAGAATGCAAGTTTTTCAAAAAAGTTTCTTAGTCGCTACTATAGAAGGACAAATTGTTGGATTTATTAATGGAGCATGTATAGATACGCAAACATTGAATGATCAACATTATGAAGATACAACATTACATCATAATGATTATCCTTATCAAAGTGTTTTTGGCTTAGATGTATTACCACAGTATCAACATAGAGGTATTGCGCAAAAGCTCATGAATGCTTTTATAGAATTAGCTTATTGCCGTGGAAAGAAAGGGATGGTTTTAACTTGTAAAAAAGAACTGATATCTTTTTATCAGCAATTTGGTTATACATGTCTAGGGAAATCAAATTCACAACATGGTGGAGCTATATGGTATGATATGTATCTTGATTTGGAAAGAAAAGACATTTCATTATTGAAAATGTATGATTTTCATTTGTCAGAATGTGCCAGTTTATTTCAAAAATGCTTCCAACAGGAACCTTGGTGTGAATCATGGACTTATGATCAGTCGTATCAACGTTTAAAAGAAATGCTGCATTCGCCTTATGTATTTGGATTTGTATTATATCAAGATAATCACTTGTCTGGATTGGTCTTAGGAAGACAAATGACTTATTTATCAAGAAAAGAGTTATGGATTGATGAACTATGTATTGCACCTCAATATCAAGGGCAAAGTTTAGGAACGGAACTTTTAAATATGGTTAAAAAAGAATGCCAAAAAAATCATATTGAAAGAATAGTTCTCAATACAGTTCGTGGCTTTTTAAGTCAACATTTTTATAAGAAAAATGCTTTTCAGGAAGTAGATAACATTGTTTGTATGGCATGTGAAATATAAAAAATCTCAAAACAAAATGTAGTGAACAGATAAAGCTATAAAGACTTAGGAAGTTCACTACATAAAATGAGATTTTTTTGTTTAGAAATAAGTTTTTGTATAGATGACTTTACCGATAATACGAACAGGAAGTGATTCAACTTCTTCACTTGAAAAATATCTGTTTTCTACAAGAGGATTAGTAGCTTCTAAAATGAGCATATCTGGTTTTTTGATAATCCTTTTGACAGTGACCTCTTCACCAGCAATCATAACAACAGCGATATCTCCTGTTGCAACAGTGGAGCATTGCTTAATGAGAGCCAAATCACCATCCATGATTCCTGAACCAATCATTGAATCTCCTTCAATCTGTAAAAAATAGTCACCTTTATAAAAGTCTTCTTCAGTGACTTCTTCATCACCTAAATAATTATTTTCTCCATACATATTATAACCAGCTTTTGCATATCCCAAAATAGGACGCTTTAAATGAATAGACTGTCCTTTGATAATTGGTTCTATATCATAACCTAAAAGATCATTTAAACGCTTGAGTGTTTCATCTTGAATTCTTTTCACATCTCCAGAAATCCAACGACTAACAGTTGATTTGGTTACGCCAAGTTTTTGAGCAATTTCATCATTGGTGAGTTGATTTCTGTATTTATAATCTTTGATAATATCCTTGAGTTCCATATGTTTCCTCCTTGTGCATATTATACAATAAAATACATCTAAAATAAATAAAAAATAATAAATAAATTAAAAAAAGTTGCATAAAATAGTTGAAATATGCAACAATGTCATATATAATAAAGTTGAGGAGTGAGAAATATGTGGAATGCTTTTGTTGGATATATTTATTTTGAGCAATGTATGGAACAAATAAAAGAGAAAAAAATACAATGGATTGATAAGGTTTTTCAATCTCATAAACAAAACTTTTCATTGCAAGAATATGATTTTTATAAACAGAAAATAAAAAATATTTTATATGAATACTGTGATGATGTCTTTGATGAAGATAACGATATTTATTTTGATTTAACAAAATCACAATATTTATATGGTATGGATTCAAGGGAACTCCTTGAAGAAATCGCTTCAAAAATAGATAAGGAGTTAGATATCCATCTCTATCTAGGAGTCAGTTTTCATAAAGATTTAGCCAAATGGATATATTATCATTCGCCAGACAGATATAAAATATTAACTTATAGACAAGCAAAATCTATTTTTGGAAAAGACATACGTCAAAAAATGTTGGAAGAAACTTTAAAGACACAGAGAAATCATGTTGTCCTTCCTAAAATGTATGGAGAAGAAAAGCTGTTACAGTTTACGAATTTTAATGAAGCTTTTCAGATTGCAGAAAAATTAAGTTTAAAATTGGTTCATCAGTTAAAAGAAAAAGATTATGGAATGAGAACAATTCAAATCCAATTTTATGATTCTCATTATCATTGTTATTTGTTAGAAGAAAAACTTAGAAATTTTACAAACGTAAATAATGAAATTCAAAATATTATATGGCGACTTCTGAAAGATTTTTCATTTCAAAATATATATTTTGATTTAAAAGTTATATTTTCTGATTTTGTTGATTTACAAGACAATCAAATTTTATGTTCTCACAAAAGAACTTCCACAATTCAGGAAAAATGGAGCTTGTTTAAAAATAATAATCCAACATTTCTTAAAAATCATTTTTTCTTTGAGAAGACAGTTTAGTGGATGAAAGCCTTATTTTAAGGAGAAAATCATGCGAGAAAATGAAAATATTTTAAGGGATATTTATAATTCTGATATTATTTTAAATCAGGAAGAAGAAGATATGTTAGAAAAAATACATATTCGTTATTTTGATTTAATAGATCAGTTCCAGGAACGAATGAAAGATCAACAACTGACATTGAATCAAAAAGATATTGAAGATTTGGATAGTTGCGTCAATGAGTTCGTTTATGAATATGGTTTTATTCAGTTTAAAAGAGGAATTCATCTTGCTGTGGCGATTTCTCAAGGCTGTTATTAGTATGATTCAAATCATATTATAGATAAAAAAATAAGAATTCTCATTTTATGTGGTAAAATGAGAATTCTTATTCATACAATCATTCAAATCAATTGAGAAGTAGATTTTTAAATACTTTTTTATATAAAATGAATGCGAGAATGGAAGCAATTAATTCTGATAATGGGAATGTCCACCAAATCCCTGTCAATCCCAAAATAGGTAACAAAATAAATGATAAAGGAATAATGAAAATAAATTGACGAGTGAGTGTAATCATTAAGGAAAGTGCACCTTGACTTAATGATTCAAAAACGCCAGACATAACAACTGCAAAAGTTGACAATAAGAAACTTAAGGATAAAATGCGTAATCCATTGATACCGATTGTTAACATTTCTGCGTTAGCATTGAATAATTGAAGAATTGGAACTGGAAAAATAGAAAATAGACAAGTTCCAATGAAAAGGATGGTCCCAATTGTGATTGTTGATATTTTTAATGTTTGATTCATACGTTGCTTTTGATGAGCACCATAATTGTAACTCATAATAGGGCGCATACCTTGGATAACGCCAGAAGTAGGCATATTCACAAAAGTTTGTAATTTATAGTATACGCCAAAAAAGGCAACTGCACTTTGTGATATGGAAGAAAGTATGCCATTTAGAATGGATACCAGAAGAGAAGGCAGGCACATCATAACACCAGAAGGAATAGCAATTGCATATAGACTTTTAAATGTTACCCAGTCAATTTGAAAATGATGAAAAGATATTTGAATATGGGAATTATAACGTAAAAATAAAAATATGGATAAAAAACAAGCAGCGAATTGTCCAATGATGGTTGCAAGAGCTGCACCACTTACGCCTAGAGCTGGAAAACCAAAATATCCAAATATCATAATTGGATCTAAAATAATATTGACTATAGCGCCCACCATCTGCATGATCATTGGAATGACCATATTTCCACAAGCCTGAAACATTTTTTCAATGGCGAGATGAATGAAAGTTGAAAAAGTTAATGTAATCACAATCATTCCATATTCATTACCATATTGAATAACCTTTGGATTATTGGTGAATAGTGTTAAAAATGGTTGAATAAAAAATAAACCTAGAATGACAAATAATAATGAGTGTAATAAAGTCATGACGATACCTTGACTGGCTATATAAGAGGCTTTTTTATATTCACTTGCACCTAAGTGTCTTGCTATTAATGCATTCATTGCAATACCAACACCACATGAAAAAGCTAGTGATAGATTCTGAAGTGGATATATTAATGAAACAGCAGTTAGTGCTTCTTCTCCAAGTTGTGCAACAAATATACTATCTACAATGTTATATAATGATTGAATCAACATGGAAATCATTGGCGGAAAAGCCATTGTCATTAAAAGAGGAAATATAGGTTTATAACTCATGGGATTTCTTTTTTCTGTCATCTAAAAACTCCTTTCATAAAAAAAGCTATAGATTTCTATTTATAATCAGAAATAGAGAAATCTATAGCTCACAGCAAAACATATTTTATAGATATTTAAAAAAATGTCAATTGTTTTTTTCTTGAAGTCAAAATATTAATTATGATAAAATGGCAATATCCTCAATATGAAAAGAAACCAACTATAAAAATATCTATGAAAGGGGAGATTTTGATGTTTTTATATGTTTGGTTTTTTATTTTAGGGACTATTGTTGGAAGTTTTGTTTGTTTATGTATTGATCGTTTACCATTAGGAATTAGCATTGCGAAGGGGAGAAGTTTTTGTTTTGAATGTTTTCATCCCTTAGACTGGAAAGATCTAATACCCATTGTCAGTTTTGTGCTATTAAAGGGACGTTGTCGATATTGTCAAAAACGTATTTCAATATTTTATCCTTTTTTTGAAATTTTCAGTGGATGTTTGTTGGTTTTTCTTGTTTACTATGAGACACAGATTTTGAAAGCTTTGCTATTATTTTTGTTGATCATGGATTTTATTGTGATTTCAATAATTGATCATAAATGGATGATAATTCCTGATATATGTTTAATTTGGGAAATTGTGATGATAATTTGTCTTTGTTCGTTTTATCAGATACCATTGATAGAACGTTTGATAGGTCTGTTTATTATTAGTGGTCCAATTCTCTTGTTGAATTGTTTTTTACCTGATAGTTTTGGTGGAGGAGATATAAAATTACTGTGTATTAACGGTTTTTTACTAGGTTATAGAAAGATTGTTGTTGCTTTTGTTTTGGCTGTTTTATTTGGTGGAGGATATGCATCTTATCTTATGGTTCAAAAAGGTGTCAATAGAAAAGAACATATGGCATTTGGTATATATTTATGTATCGGTATCTTAATTGCTTTATTTTGGGGTGAACAAATTCTGTCTTTATATGGTTTATAATTGTTGTTTTCATAAATTTATTATATATATTTGTATTTAATCAAAAAATAGTGTTGACATCGATATGGATATATGATAGATTGATAATAACAAAACCGATGAGTGGGAGATAAAACTTAAAGATGTATTTTCAGAGAGTCTAGGGTGGTGGAAGCTAGATAATGGCAGTTAAGTAAATGGACCCACGAGGGCAATGGGGAAAGGCAACGAGTATCCGGCGACGTGAGCTTACGTTATAAAGCAAAAATGTGTTGGCATTTTAGAGAGTGGGTTATTTTATTAACCAATAAAGGTGGTACCGCAGGTGATAACATCTGTCCTTTGATGGACAGGTGTTTTTTGTTTATATGCCAATAAGAAAGGAGATTTCTTATGACGACAAAACGATGGTGTCTAATTTTCTAGATTGTAAATGAATATAAAATATTAGAATGAAAAAAGGAGATTAGACATATGAAAAAAATTTTAATTCAATTATTAACATGTATTTTACTATTATTTGTAGTGACAGGATGTCAGAGTGTGACAGATTCAGGGATGAAGAAAGTTGCTATTGTTCAATATGTTGAACATACATCCTTAGATACGATTAAAGCGGCTTTTGATCAAGAAATGGAAGAATTAGGTTATGTTGATGGAGAAAATGTAGAGTATATTTTTAGAAATGCTCAAGGGGATAATTCTATTGCTGCGAGTATTACACAAACATTTGCAGCTGAAGAACCAGATGTTATTATGGCTATTGCAACGCCTGTAGCTCAATCAGTTGCCTCTCTTTCCGATACAACACCTATTGTTTTTGCGGCTGTTACTGATCCTATTGCTTCTCAGTTAACATCTTCATTGGAACATCCAGATAAAAATATCACAGGCACAAGTGATGAAATACAAGTTGATTTAATTCTAGATAAAGCAATGGAGATTGATCCGGATTTAAAGACACTTGGTGTTATTTATAATAAGGGAGAAACAAATTCAGTAACAAATATCGAGAAAGCAAAAACATATGCTCAAGAACATGATTTAGACATTGTTGAAGCGACAGTTACAAATGTGAATGAAGTACAAAGTGCTATTGATGTTTTAGCAAGTCAATGTGATGCTGTTTTTGCTCCTAACGATAATACAGTTGCAAGTGCTATGAATGTTGTCGGTAATGCTTGTGTGAAGGCTGATATTCCTTTGTATGTTGGAGCTGATTCTATGGTACAAGATGGTGGCTTTTTGAGTGTGGGTATTAATTATGAAGAATTAGGTCGAGAAACTGCACGTACGGTTGATCAGATTTTAAAAGGTACAAGTGTTTCTGATATTCCTGTCAAAGTTTTTAAAGAAGATTTAAATATTTATGTGAATCAAGATGTTTTAAATGATTTAAAAATTCAATTGCCTGAAAGTATTTTAAATGATAAGTCTTTAGAAATGATATAGGAGAGATGTTTTATGAGTATGACGGTTATTATAGGTGCTTTAGAGTTGGGTGGAATATTTGCTATTATGTCTTTAGGTCTTTATATCAGTTATAAAGTGTTAAATTTACCTGATTTGACAGTTGATGGTAGTTTTACATTAGGCTGTGCAGTCAGTGCTGTATTGACAATCAATGGTCATCCCTATTTAGGATTATTGGTAGGTATGATTTGTGGAATGATTGCAGGGCTTGTCACAGGATTATTAACAACAAAATTGCGTATTGCCTCTTTGCTGGCTGGAATTTTGACAATGACAGGTTTGTATTCTATTAATCTGAAAGTTATGAATGATTCACCAAATATTTCATTATTTGGTTTTCCTACTATTTTTTCTTCACTTTCTTTCTTAGGAACTTATACACGATTCATTTTGATTATAATGATACTTGTCGTGATTTGTTTGCTTCTGTGTTATTTTTTAAAAACCTATTTAGGTTTAGCGTTACGTGCTTGTGGAAATAATGAAGCGATGGTCAAAGCTTCTTCCATTGATGCCGATCAGATGAAAATTCTAGGCCTTTCATTGGCTAATGGTCTTGTTGCTTTGTCAGGAGCTATTTATGCACAGCATCAGTCTTTTGCGGATAGCCAAAGTGGAACAGGAATGATGGTTATTGGTTTAGCAAGCATTATTATTGGGATGGCTTTTATAAAAAAAGATAAAATTTCCTATCAGTTGATAGCTGTTGTTGTTGGTGCAATGATTTATCGTGGCATTTTAACAATAGCTTTATTATTAGGTCTGCCTTCGACAGATTTAAAGTTATTATCTGCATTGTTGGTTATTGTTGCTTTGATTTTAACAAAAATAAAGATGAGGAGGCATAGAGTATGTTAGAAATTCAAGATGTTTCAGTTGTTTTTCATCAAGGAACTATTCATGAAAAAATGGCTTTATCACATGTGAATGTCAAAATCAATCAGGGGGATTTTGTGACGATTATCGGTAGCAATGGCGCAGGAAAGTCTACTTTATTTCAAACAATCAGTGGAGCTGTTTCTCCAACCAGTGGTAAAATCTTTTTAAAAAATCAGGACATAACACATCTTAAAGAGTACAAACGTTCGCGTTTTATTGGTCGACTTTTTCAAAATCCTCTTATGGGAACAGCACCCTCTATGACAATTGAAGAAAATTTAGCTCTCTCAGCGTGTCAAGGACATTACTTTCGTTTAAAACCTATAACACATCAACAACGACAGCAAATGAGAGAGGCTTTAAAAGAACTGAATTTAAATTTAGAAGATCGTCTAGAAACAAAAGTAGGTGTTTTATCAGGCGGTCAGCGACAAGCTTTGTCTTTATTGATGGCCACATATGCAAAACCACAATTATTATTGCTTGATGAACATACAGCAGCTTTGGATCCTCAAACAGCCTCTAAAGTTCTTAAGCTTACTGATGATATTGTCAAACGTCATCAAATGACAACGTTAATGATTACACATAATATGGAAGATGCACTACGTTATGGTCAAAAAATAATGATTATGAAAGATGGAAAAATCTTAGATTTGATTGATGA
Organism: Massilimicrobiota sp. mt181; assembly: GCF_055420065.1. Classification (NCBI taxonomy): domain Bacteria; kingdom Bacillati; phylum Bacillota; class Erysipelotrichia; order Erysipelotrichales; family Erysipelotrichaceae; genus Massiliimicrobium; species Massilimicrobiota sp. mt181. The sequence goes on along the minus strand of NZ_JBVAYN010000003.1, from coordinate 21,019 downwards.
AGAAAAAAAGAAAAATTTAACGGTAGAAGGATTAATTGAACTCTATACTTCACAAACTCATGAATATAATGATCGTATCTTACTAAGAAATGAAGCAGTTTTATAACTGCTTTTCATATTATATTATAAAATATAAAAAGCCCGTCTTGGGCTTATGATTATAAATAATATTGTTGGAAATAATGTAAACGAATCAAATCACATATTGTCATAATCTGATAATTAAAATTAATACTATCAAATTTACCAGGAACATAAATAACCTTACAATTTGGGGTTGTTTCTGTCTTAAGATATTTTTTGTTTTGAGTAATTAAAATTTGTTGAGCTTTATCAATATGAACATCAGCTTTTGACTTCTTGAAACCTTCTAAATAACGGCCAGTAGCACTAATAACAATAGCAACATCATTTTCATCCATGACAATAGGATCATAATTATGATATTGAATAAAAGGTTTTCCAAAAGTAATCATATCAGTTTGTAACTCAATGGCTATAGAAATAGGGTAGAGAGCACCAAAAATAACAATTCTTTTTGAACGATAAAGTTTTTGACAAATATCACTGATAATTTTTTCCATTTCTTCATCACTGCAATCCTTATCCATTTTTTGAATAAAATCACGACTATCAACGCCAAGCATTCTGACACGGATTTGATTTAATCGTGTTTGATGATGATTCACCAATGTTTCTTTAAATTCTTCATATTCTTGAAAACCTAGTAATGAAATGAAAGCATAAAGTTCTTCTTTTTTGAAACATCCTTTCTTTAAGAACTTCTCTTCACTCATATCTTCCATTTCTAAATAATGAAATATAATGAACGTACAGATTTTATAATTATAGTCATGGAATAGTGTACCATTTAAATACGTTAAAATACGGCTTAATAAAATGTTCATAGTATCCCTCCTAAAAATTATTATATCATGTTTAATAAGAAATAGATAAATATTTTGATTTTTTAGGAAAAATGATATAATCATAAAACAAAGGAGGATTTCATCATGCGTATTCAAAAAATAGATATTTCTGAAATTGATTTTATGAAAAAAGATTATTCTGAGGAATTGTTTCAATCTGTATTAAGAATTGGTTTTTCATTTCCTATTTCTGTTAAACAGATTGGTCATCATTACATATGTGTTGATGGTCATAAGCGTTTGTCAGTCTTAGAAGATATACTTACTATTAAACCTGATTATCATCGTGGTCGTCTTGTGCCTGTAATTATTAAGAATAATGGTGATGCACGTTCTAATGATTGCTGGAGAGGAAGGAATTCTCATTAAATATTTATATCTTATTCTTATGAAAAATCAATTAGGAAATGCGAAACAATGTAAAAATCTGATCAAAAAGGGACATGTATTTATTCATGAGCAGTGTATATATGATCCGTATTATCTGATCAAAAAGGAAGATAAAATTTATGTTGACGGAAATTCAATCAAGGCGCATCCTTTTCAATACTTTATGATGAATAAACCTCAAGGTTATATATGTGCATCTTATGATAAGGAAAATCCTTATTTATTACAACTCATGAAAGAGAAAGATTGTTATTGTGTTGGAAGATTAGATAAAGATACAACAGGTTTTGTTTTATTAACAAATGATGCATCTTTGTCAAAAAAACTTTTATTACCTCAAAATCATGTAGAAAAAGTTTATCAAGTTAAAACAAAATATCCTATTTTTAAGAATTATAAAACTTTATTTGAGCAAGGAATTATTATTGATAAGACATATCTTTGCCAACCAGCAAAATTGGAAATGATTGATTCATATCAATGTCATGTGACACTTCATGAAGGAAAATATCATCAAGTGAAAAAGATGTTTATGTCACTATCAAATGAAGTTGTTTCATTAAAACGAATATCTTTTGCTGGTATTTTATTAGATGAATCTTTACAACCAGGGGAATATCGTCATTTAAATGAGGAAGAAATGACTATTTTAGAAAAATGTTTAAGATAGACATCTGTTTGGGTAATTGTTATAATTGAAAAAAGAAATGGAGGAATATAAATATGGCTGTTTTAGATGAAAATATTTTAATATATCGTTATTTTGAAGACATTGCACAAATTCCACATGGTTCATATAATGAAGAAGGAATTGCTGATTATATTGAGTCAGTTGCCAAACAACACAATCTTCGTTATGAAAGAGATGAGATGAATAATGTTATTGTGTTTAAGGAGGCAAGTCCAGGATATGAAAATCATGAGCCTGTTATGTTGCAGGCGCATACAGATATGGTGAATGAAAAAAATAAAGATAGTCAACATGATTTTGAACATGATCCATTAAAACTCTATGTAGAAGATGGTTTTTTGCATGCTGAAGGAACAACATTAGGAGCGGATGATGGATGTGGTGTATGCTATATGTTAGCTTTATTGACAGATGATAGCTTAGTGCATCCGGCATTAGAGTGTGTTTTCACTGTACAGGAAGAAGTAGGACTTTATGGTGCTGCAGGTTTAGATACGTCAGTGTTAAAAGCTAAGCGTCTGATTAATTTAGATAATGAGGAAGAAGGCGAAACATGTGTCTCATCTTCTGGTGGTAATGATTTACTTATTACGAAGGAAATCATGGGAGAAGATAATGAGTCACCTGTTTATGTTTTAGAAGTGAAAGGTCTTCTTGGAGGACATTCTGGTGGTTGTATTGATCAAGGAAGAGGAAATGCTAATAAAATTGCAGGGCGTATTTTATATCAATTGTTGAAAAATGGTATGGATATCCGTTTGATTGATATAACAGGTGGATTGAAAAACAATGCAATTCCTCGCGAATGCAGTGTTGCTTTCGCCAGTCAGCAATCCTATGAAGAATTAGCTCAGATTATTGGACAATGTGAAGAGGAAATCAAAAAAGAATTAGAAATCAGTGATTCTCATTTTTATGTTGAATTATTACAAGATGAATGCGATGTTTGTGTTTGTGCTAAAGACAGCGAAGCGATGATATCTATCATGTATTTATGTCCAAATGGATTATTAGAGATATCACCTGTTATTGAACATTTGCCTACTTTGTCGTTGAATATGGGTGTTATTCGCACACATGATAACAGTTTTACTATTGATTATTCACTGCGTTCACCATTAAAGAGTGCTCGTCAGCAATTGTGTATGCAAATTGAAGCTATTGCATCACTATATGGAGCTTTTGTACAGGTTTCAGGTGATTATCCAGGATGGGATTATGATCCGAATTCTTCTTTAAGAAATCAAGTAAAAGCGTTTTATCAGCAATATACAGGGACTCCTTTAAAAGAAGTGGCAACACATGGTGGTTTAGAAACAGGAGTTTTTAAACAGAAAATTCCAGATTTAGATATCGTGACTTATGGACCACATATGGAAGATATACATACACCGGATGAAAAACTAGATTTAGACTCTTATTTAAGAACTTATCAATGTTTAGTCGCTTTTTTGGAAACATTATAAGAGGGAATTATGGACTGTTCGTTAAAAAAACAATGTGGAAGTTGCCAGTATATAGGAATGGATTATTCCAAGCAACTTCTCATCAAAAAAGAAAAATGTCAAAGTTTGTTTCCTGATCATCATATCCATGAAGTTCACGGCATGCAACATCCTTATGATTATCGAAATAAAGTGATTGTTGCTTTTAATCAAAAATATGAATATGGTTTATACGAGGAAACATCTCATCGTATTGTTCCTATGACAAAATGCTTGCTTCATGATCAAGAGACGCATCATGTATTATCCCAAATTCAGAAAATACTCAAAAAATATCGTGTTTCTATTTATGATGAAAAGAGAAATAAAGGCTTTTTAAAGCATGTATTGATACGTCGTGCTGTTACAACAAATCAGACATTGGTTGTTTTGGTAGGTAGAGAGAATGTTATGAAAGGAAGTAAAAACTTTTGTCAGGAGCTTGTTCACGCTTGTCCATCAGTCAAATCTGTTGTTCTCAATATAAATCCTCGAAAAACAAGTGTTGTTTTATCAAAACAGGAAAAAGTCTTATATGGTAAAGGCTTCATTGTTGATCAATTGTGTCAGCTGACATTTAAAATATCAGCTCAATCGTTTTATCAGATTAATCATGAACAATGTACATACATGTATCACAAAATTTTAGAATTATTGAATCCTAGAAAGGAAGATGTGATTTTAGATGCTTATTGTGGTATTGGAACGATAGGTATGTTTTTATCAAAGTCTGTTGATAATGTTATAGGGGTAGAACTTAATCATGAGGCTTATAAAGATGCTAAGAATAACGCGAAAATGAATCACATAAACAATATTCAGTTTTATCATGATGATGCTTCAAAGTTTATTCAAACTTTAGCAGCTCAAAATGATCATGTTGATTGTGTGGTTATGGATCCACCGCGCTCAGGGAGTACAGAAGTGTTTGTGGAATCCATACGTGTTTTAAAACCTCGTCAAGTTATATATGTCTCTTGTAATCCTGTTACACTTGCAAGAGATTTACACTGGTTTTCGAATATAGGCTATGATAGTCAAGACATATATCCTATTGATATGTTTCCACATACTGAACATATAGAATGTATAACAGTTCTATCGCAAAAAAAATAGTCAATGATTCATTTTTTCTATATTTCAAAACTAAAAATTTCTAATAACCGAAATTTATAAAAAATTTCATAAAAATGATATACAAAATATGTCAATTCATATATAGTATTACAAGTATAAATAATCAATCAGGAGGGTTAATAATGATTGAAATATTAAAAGCAATTTTGTTTGGACTTGTAGAAGGTATTACAGAATGGCTTCCAATTAGCAGTACTGGACATATGATTCTACTTGACGAATTTATTAAATTGGATGTCACTTCAGAATTTTATAGTATGTTTCAGGTTGTGATTCAGCTAGGGGCTATTTTAGCAGTTGTGATTTTATTCTGGAATCAAATTTTCCCTTTTGGGAAAAAGGATAATCAGTATCCATTAGCACAGGATGGCATCTTATCATATGTCAAAGTTGATAAGATTGTGTTATGGGTTAAAATACTGGTAGCTTGTATACCGGCTGCTGTTGTTGGTGTATTATTTGATCAGCAGTTAGAAGCGCTGTTTTATAATTATCAGACTGTATCCATTGCTTTGATTGTTTTTGGTATTGCGTTTATTGTCATTGAAAACCGTAATGCACATCAGCGTAGTCGTGTCAATTCATTACGTAATATTACAATTCAGACTGCATTAATTATTGGTATTTTTCAGTTGGTTGCCGCTATTTTTCCAGGAACATCTCGTTCAGGTGCTACAATTGTAGGAGCTTTGTTATTGGGGGTTTCAAGAACTGTTGCTGCTGAGTTTACATTCTTTTTGGCGATTCCAGTGATGTTTGGAGCTTCATTGTTAAAATTGGTAAGATTTGGACTTCAATTTACTATGCAGGAAGCAACGATACTGATAGTAGGTATGGTTGTCGCATTTGTTGTTTCTATATTAGTCATTAAATTTTTAATGAACTATATTCAAAAACATGACTTTAAGGTTTTTGGATGGTATCGTATCATTTTAGGAATTATAGTCTTATTATATTTTATGTTTATGGGATAACACGATCATCATCGTGTTTTTCTTTATAAAAGGAGAATTTATGGAATACCGTATTGTCAATACATGTGATGAAGAACTCTATCAATTTTATTTGCGTCAAAAAAAGTATTTTTCTTTGTTTTCAGAAGATATCACATATGAATATATCCAACAAGATATGTTGGGTCCAAAAGGATTTGATGAAAAGAATCACTTTCATTATAAAATATATGATCAAAATCAAATGGTGGCATATATAGATTATTGTCTTGGATATCGTTATTCCATGGTTCATGATGAATCTTATATATGGATTGGATTATTTTTGGTTGATGAAAAGTTTTGGCGTCAACATTACGGAGAAAAAATAATCACTCAGTTTTGTCATCATTATCAAAATTATCAGGCCATACAATTAGCTTGTCTTTTGCAAAATAGGCAGGGGCAACAATTTTGGGAAGCCATGGGGTTTCATCGTATTGATTGTTCATATTCTGGTCATGAAGAAGTTATAGTATTTGAGAAGTGTTTAACAAAGGAGAAGTTATGAATTTAATTGATTTTTATAAAAGATATGATTCAACACAAAAAGAAAGTCTTTCTATTCATCGTATTTGCAATCTGTTCTCTTTATTGAGATTTATCTTTTTTTGTCTTACGATTTTATTCCTTTTATTAGGGTATTTTTCAAACAATATAGGATATGGATTTGCGATAGTCTGTCTGATTGCTTTTCTATGTATGATTTTCTTTCATAGTCGTTATAAAAAAAGAGACATTTATGCCCATGCTCTGTTAGAAACATATGCCAAACATGTGAAAAGAATGGAAGGAAAATGGAAAGATTTTTCATGTACAGGTGAGGAATTTTTAGATGAAAAAGATTATAAAAGTATAGATTTAGATATATTAGGAAGAAACTCTTTATATCAATTGATTTGTACTGCATTTACTCAACTAGGGAAAAAGAAACTGGCTCATCTATTAATAGAGGATCATACTTATGATGAAATACAACAAAGACAGCAGGCTGTCAAAGAATTGGCCAATAATCCTGAATTTGTTTTAAAACTGGAAACACTTGGAGCTATGATTCCCTCACAGAAAGCCAACTGGATTGATCAATGGATGGATTATATGAAAACACATCAAGTCTCATCTCTCACACCTTTTCTATTTGTATTACCTGTAATTGTATGTTTAAGTCTTATTTGTGTTATATTTCACTGGTATATGCCTTATAGTCAGGTTGTTTTAGAGATTGGAGTTGTTTTGCAGCTTTGTTTTGCTTTTTTGCGATATTTTCAACATCAGGAAATGTTTCAACCAATTGCATATCTTTCTTCAGGATTAGAAAGTTATGCACATATTTATGCACAAATTGTGAATAACTCTTTTGATTCATCATATTTGAAGTCGCTCCAATCTTGTCTATGTGAAAAAGACGATGCCGTTACAGCCATTCATCGCTTAGCAAATATAAGTCAGAAAATGATTTATCGTCAAAATATTTTTGCTTTTATTTTATTGAATGCATTGGGTATTTTTGATTTTTATATTCATTATCAATATGCCAAGTGGCTGAAAAAATATCAACAGCGAATACCAGAATGGTTTGATGCCTTAGCAGAAATAGAAGCTTTAATGAGTTTATCTATTTTAAAGATAGATCATTTTGATGTGGTATTACCAGAAATTCAGGAAGAAAAAGTCCTTTCTTTTCAAGATTTAAGGCATCCATTGATAGACCCTAAACAGGTTGTTGGTAATGATTTTTCTATGCAGGAATCTTTATGTATCATCACTGGTTCTAATATGTCTGGTAAGACAACTTTTATGCGTACAATTGCCCTCAATCTTGTTTTGGCTTATGCAGGAGGATATGTTTTTGGAAAACAAATGCTATGTTCACCTATGCATATGATGACATCAATGCGTGTCAAAGATAATGTTGAGGAAGGAATTTCAACATTTTATGGAGAATTACTGCGTATTAAAGATATGATTGATTTTTCTAAAAATCAAAAACCAATGATTTGTTTTATTGATGAGATTTTTAAAGGGACTAATTCATTAGATCGTATTGCTGGGGCAAAAGCAACTATTGAAAAGTTATCTTTACCTTATGCCTATGTTTTTTTAACAACACATGATTTAGAACTTGGTCAATTGAAAAGGCAAAATTATCATTTTGATGAATACTATCAGGATCAACACATATATTTTGATTATCGAATAAAAAAGGGACCATCTCAAAGTTCTAATGGACAATTTTTATTAAAACAAGTAGGAATCCTTGATGAATAGAGGAGGGAGAATTGTATATGAAAGAAAAAACAATGAGAGATATGTTTAAATTAACTTTTGGAGAAGAAGTAGGGAATGCTGTGAGTCATGGTGTTATGGCACTGATTTATTTATTATTATTGCCATTTGTTGCAGTTTATTCCTATATTCAAGGTGGTATTATTCGTAGTGTAGGCGTTTCTATCTTTATGATTTGTATGTTTTTAATGTTCTTGATTTCTACAATATATCATAGTATGGCTTATGAATCACAACAGAAATATATTTTTAGAAAATTAGACCATATTTGTATATATTTAGCTATTGCTGGAAGTTATACACCAGTCGCATTATGTGTTGTTAAAGGTTGGGTTGGAATTTTGATTTTGGTAATACAATGGTCTGCTGTTTTAGCGGGAATACTATTAAAAGCCATCTCAAAAAAATCATATCCGATTTTGTCTACTGCAATTTATTTAATCATGGGATGGGTTGCTATCTTATTTATTCCATTCCTGATTCATTCATCTTTTTGGTTTTTATTCTTCATTGTTTTAGGTGGAGTTATGTATTCAGTGGGTGTATTCTTTTATGCAAAACATAAAAAATTCTTTCATTTTGTTTGGCATCTTTTTATTAACTGTGCCAGTATTCTTCATTTTATTGCGATTGTATTCTTTATGTAAAAAAGCCTGGAGATTGGATTAGGTCCCATCTCTAGGCTTTATTTGTCTTCTGAATCAGGATAGAAAGTATCTAATATTTTTTCAGCAATCATTTTATATTGATTGCTTAAGAAACAAATCAACAACAATAAGATAACCATATGATCTGGATTATCTAAATTCATATGATGTTCTTCAACGACATTACAAGTAGAAACTGTAATATCATGAGATAACTGTTCTTTAATTTCTAGAAATTTATTGTAAATAGGTTCTATTTCTTCGATGTGTTCATGATAAGGTTGAAGAACTTTTTTGATTTCCTGAATGGAGATAGTGTTTTTTAATGAATATATAAGTAACATCTGTAAAATATGGTCTTTTGAATATTTTTTTCCTTTGATAGGTTTGATTAAACCTTCCTTAGAATAATTATTAATCATTGTTTTGGTAAGAAGTTTATCATCTTCGTGACGTTTGTTATTTGCAAGATTGATATCAAACAATGTCATAATCTGATCCATATATAAATCAAGAGAAGGAATATCCTCGGATTTTAATGAGCTCATATTTTCAATTTGTTTAAGAATATTGTCAAATGTTTCATTGTTCATAAAATCACCTCATAGATAATATACATGATTTTATAAAAAATAACAATATCTCGTTGACAAATGCTATAAATAAAATATAATAAATATATAAAGTAGTATTGAAAACTACATAAAAAGGAGTTGAAAATATGAATAAGTTGTTTCAAAAAGCAAAAGATCCTATTAGTAGTGAAACACATTTTATAGGTGCCTGTTTATCGTTATTGGGTTTATTCATTATGATTTTTGTAGGAGTTCATAAAGAAACGACGCCATCAATCTTATGGGCTGGAATTATTTTTGGAATCTCTTTGATTGCATTATATAGTGCAAGTTCAATTTATCACTTTTTTAATGGAAGTCAGAAAATAAATACAATTTTAAGAAAATTGGATCATTCTATGATTTATGTTTTGATTGTAGGAACATATACTCCAGTGGTGATATCATGTATGCCAGCACCACATTCTTATTATTTTTTAGCTGTTTTGTGGAGTGTTGCGATTATAGGAATTCTATTAAAAATATGTTGGCTAAATGCCCCACGTGCTATCGCAACAGCTATCTATTTAATATTGGGTTGGTCCATTGTCTTTGATTTTCAATCTTTCAGTGGCATTTCTTTACCATGTTTAGCATTGATTGCTTGTGGTGGAATTGCCTATTCTATTGGAGCATTTATATATATATTTAAGAAGCCAAATTTGAGTGAAAGATTTGGATTTCATGAACTTTTCCATATTTTTGTCATTATGGGGTCTGTTTTTCATTATTTAGCTATCGTTATTTTTATTCTATAAAAAGCATATCTATGCTTTTTTTCTTTGCTTTATATTATATTTTTGCTTATAATAGGAAATGGTGATAAAAGGATGAAAAAAATGAAATTAACATATCAAGCAATATTGCTATATATTATGACTTTTCTTGTAATCGTTATTGGCGATCAAATGACAAAGGTTATTATCAATCATACTCTTTCATATGGTGCAAGTTATGCAATTATAGATAACTTTTTTTACTTTACCTCTACTCATAACACAGGAGCAGCGTGGGGGATTTTAGCAGGAAGAATGAGTCTGTTTTTTATTGTCTCTTTGGTAGCGGCAGTAGGCATTATTTATTATTTTATTAAATCTGAACCTTATCAAAAATTAACACGTTTTGGACTGGTGCTTGTATTTGGAGGATTGGTTGGTAATTTAATTGATCGTCTTGTTTTTGGATATGTCAGAGACTTTATTGATTTTATTATTTTTGGTTACAATTTTCCTGTCTTTAATGTTGCTGATATTGCTATCACAGTAGGTGTTGCTTTGGCCATTTTAGAATTTGGAATAGAGGAGTATAAAGCATGGAAACTATCAAAATTACAGTAGAAATAGAAAATGTAGGTCAAAGACTTGATAAATTTTTAACTCTTAATTTGAAAAAAATGTCAAGAACTCAAATTCAACAATTGATTCATAACAAGAATGTTATGATAAATGATAAAGTTGTGAAAGCAAGTTATAAAGTGGAAGCTGGAGATATTTGTTGTATTATGATTCCTGAACCTGAAAACACAGATATTTTACCAGAAGATATTCCATTGGATATAGTTTATGAAGATCAGGATGTCATTGTTGTTAATAAACCAACAGGAATGATTGTGCATCCATCAGCGGGAATTTATTCAGGAACATTAGTCAATGCGTTATTGTATCATTGTCATGATTTATCAGGCATAAATGGTGTGATGCGACCAGGTATTGTTCATCGTATTGATAAAGAAACAAGTGGATTACTGATGGTAGCCAAAAATGATATGGCTCATCAAAGTTTAAGTCAGCAATTACAGGAACATACTGTGGTAAGACGATATATCGCTTTGGTTCATGGTTTAATTCCTCATGAATTTGGACGTATCGAAGCTCCTATTGGTCGTGACCCTCATGATAGACAAAAGATGACATGTACAGATAAAAATGCGAAAGAAGCCATTACCAATTTTAAAGTTATCGAACGTTTTAAAGATATGAGTTTAGTGGAATGTCGATTAGAAACAGGAAGAACACATCAAATTCGTGTCCATATGCAATACATTGGTTATCCTGTTTATGGAGATCCTCAATATGGTTTAAGACGTGATGATACAACTTATGGTCAATATCTTCATGCTAAAGTTTTAGGTTTTATTCATCCAAGAACGCATGAAGAAATGTATTTTGAAAGTGACTTGCCAGATTTCTTTGTAAAAAAAATAAGTGAGTTACGTCGTGAAATGGAGGAATAACAAATGTCAAAAGTGATTAGCTGGGATCAGTATTTTATGGGAATTGCAAAGTTGTCAGCATATCGATCAAAAGATCCAAACACACAAGTCGGAGCATGTATAGTAAGTCCAGAAAATAAAATTGTAGGTGTTGGCTACAACGGATTACCTTGGGGATGTGAAGATGATGAATTTCCTTGGGATAATCGCGAAGGGGAGATGTATAATACCAAATATCCTTATGTTGTGCATGCTGAATTGAATGCTATTTTAAATAGTATTCAAAATTTAAAGGGTTGTCGTATATATGTATCCTTATTTCCTTGTCATGAATGCGTGAAAGCTATTATTCAAAGTGGTATTCAAAAAATTATCTATGAAGATGATAAATATAATGATACACCAAGTGATCGTGCTGCAAAACGCATGTTAGATGCTGCCGGTGTTGTTTATCAGAAAATGGAGCGTTTTGATATTTCTATTATGTAAAAAATCCTAAAATAGGATTTTTTTGTTTATAATAAAAAAAGAATGGTTAGCCATTCTTACTGTTCTTTCAATAATGCTTTTACACGTTTTGTATTAGTGAAATTCAACTTAACAACTTTTGTTAAAATATTTTCACCATATTTAGAAGCAATTTTTGCTGCAACAACATCAACTTGAGAACTTGTTCCACGAAGTAAATTCATCTTTAAGCTTTTTGTCATATTAGCAAAATATTGTAAATATGCATATTGAGACAAAATTTCTGCTGCTAATACTGCCATGTATTTCTTTTCAGCATCTGAAACAAACATGAGATCTTTAACAACAATAACTTCATTTTTTAAATAATTAAAATATGTCTTTGGAGAAACAAATTGATTAATCACTTTTACCTTTACATTTTGTTTGACTTTCTGCATAACATTCACTGTTGCCTGATTGTAGAGTTTTGATTTTATATTAGCTTGGTTAAATCCATCATGAATCATTTTATTGTAATGTGAATTATCAAGAATCAAAAGGCTATAAATCAATTTATCCTTTATTAATTTTGCACATTGAACAATTTCACGATTACTTAAAGCGGTTATATCATCGATTTTGAGTTCTTTTAAAAGCTCTATATCTTTTTCCGTGACATAACAAGACACAACACATATAGGACCTAAATAATCAGCTGAACCAGTTTCAGCACATCCAATATGATGATACGGAAAAATATCTTTATCATTTATTGTTATATTAGCTAATTCTTTTGCAATTTTCTTTGACCAGTGTTTGGCTTCCTGCAAAGCATTGTTCCCTGAAAACTCAACAGTATTATTATCTCTAGCGATAATATCGCAACCGATAGCATGTGCTTTAAATATAAGGTTTGTGACATCAACTGGAACCATTTGACTATCGTAATATTTTTTCATTTTCTCCAATGTATTTTGATTGACTTTAAGTATAATTGGTTCCACGTTTATCACCTCATTCTTATTTTAACATAATTTTGTCAATTTTGACAGAACATTTTTCAAATGTTATAATAACGGCGTTTATAAGGAGGGTTTTTCTTGAATTTTTTTTCTATAGATTTGATTTGTATCGTCTTTTTGATGATTATGGCGATTTTTGGCTATATAAAAGGCTTTATTACAAGGCTTTATGATGTTATCAGTTTTTTGATTGTATTATTTCTTGTGTATTTATTATCAGATCCTCTTGCTTCCGTTTGGAAAGTCTATCAGTATCAAGAAACTGATTTGATATCATCCATGTTTGGTGCAATGATAAACAAAATAATAATTGCATTGATTTTATTTATCGTTTTAATGATTATAAAAAAGATAGTTGGTCATTTCATAAAACCACTTTTAAAAGGTTTGATGCATACTTTTTCTTTAACAACTTTTGTAGATCGTTTTTTAGGTATAATCTTAAGTGTTATAGAAGGTGTAATTTATATATATCTGATTTTGGTGTTTATCTATATTCCTTTTTTTGAAAACAGTAAGCAGCAGATTGAAAATTCACAAATTGCTCATGCTATTACACAATTAGTGCCAGAAGTCAGTCAATCAGTTATGGATATTCAAGTTCTTCAGCATCAGGATGAAAATTTAGATCAATATTCTTTAGATGTTTTGACACGTTTAACGTTCAATGCGCTGGATTTAAATTTAATTAATGAAGAAGACGCTTTGAAAATTTTTGAAGAATATATTCTTAATCAAGAACAGACAAATTCACTTCAATTGACAGATTCACAGGCTCAGAAATTAAGAGAATTATTAGAAAATTCAAATTATTCAACACAACAAATCCAGAATATTTTATCTGAAATGAAAGGATGAGATAGGATAATGAAAACAATATATGAAACGTTAGAAATGAATGTGATTCAACAAAAATTAAAAACTTTTTGTGCATCATCTATGGGAAAAAAACAAATCGATGATTTAGCTGTGTTTTCGGATGAAGATGATCTCAATGAGGCATTGGATAAAGTAGATGAAGCTATGAAGCTCATTAATATTCAAGGGAGAATGCCTTTGGGTGGCTTAAGTGATATCTCATTAAGTTTAAAAAAAGCGAATCGAGATGGTTCTTTAAATGGTGAAGAATTGTTGCAGATACAGGCGCATTTAGAATGTATTGTCAATGTTCAAAACTATTTCAATGCTAGTGATATTTCAACTCATTATTTAACTGAATTGGCCGATGGTTTAGAACCACATACACATTTGTTGGATGAAATCAGAAGATGTATTGCTGCTGATGGAACAATGAATGATCATGCCAGTCCTCAACTTTATCATATTCGTAAACAAATCAAAAGTTTACAGTCACAAGTCAGATCAAGGATGGAACATCTCGTGAAAGAAAATCAGGACTTTTTGTCTATTGATCAAATGACTTCAAGAAATGATCGTCTGGTCTTACCAGTATCTATTTCTTATAAAAATCAGGTTCAGGGATTGGTTCATGCCCAAAGTGCAACAGGACAAACTGTTTATATTGAACCTGCTGATGTTGTCAATATGAATAATCAAATCAGCCTTTATGAGGCACAAGAAAAAGAAGAAATCCAAAAGATTCTTTATCAACTTTCTCAAATTGTCAAAGGTCATTATCATCAATTTCAATTTAATTTGGAGATATTGGCTGAATTAGATTTTATTTTTGCAAAAGCACAACTAGGTGTTTCCTTTCATTGTACACGCCCAATCATTGAAAAAGATGGTGATGTTTTATCCTTTATTGAAGCTAGACATCCATGCATTGATCAAAATAAAGTGATTGCCAATGACATTATATTAAAAAAACAGAGAGTTTTACTGATTACAGGTAGCAATACAGGTGGGAAAACAGTGACATTAAAAACCGCAGGACTATTGTCTTTTATGGCGTTATGTGGTTTGCCTGTCCCTGCAAGCGAAGCTACTGTTCCATTATTTGATCATATTTTTGTAGATTTGGGAGATGAACAGTCTATCGAACAGTCTTTATCTACATTTTCCAGTCATATGATGAAAATCATTGATATTCTCAAATATGCAAGTTCTTCAAGTTTAGTTATTTTAGATGAAATTGGTTCGGGAACTGATCCTCAAGAGGGAGAAAGTCTTGCGGAAGCTATTTTATCTCGCTTTATTGATATGAAATCTTTTGTGCTGGCAACAACACATTATGGAAGACTCAAAACATTTGCTCAAGAACATCCTGAGATTCTTATGGCATCAGTCACTTTTGATATGGAATCTATGAAACCGACATATCATCTTCAGCTGGGAAGTATTGGGCAATCTTATGCTATTGAAATTGCAGAGCTTTTAGGAATGGATCAACACATTGTTGAGAGTGCTCGTCTTATTAAAGAAAGCTCTATGAGTGAACATGAAAAACTGATGGAATCACTGCAAAAGCAAGAAGACATTCTCCAACAGAAGGATGAACAGCTAAAGCTAGCACAACAAGAAACTCAGCTGCTGAAACAAAAATATGAAAAACAATTGAAACAGTTAGAAAATCAAAAAATGCAATTGATTGAGAAAGCTAAGGATGAAGCCAATCAAATTGTTGAAAAAGCAAAAGAAGATGTTCAAGATATTTTGGATACAATGAAACAATCTTCTCTTAAACAGCATGAAGTGATTCAGACAAAACATGATTTAGATAAACTTAAATTTGTAAAAGAAGAAGTTTCTTTTAAACAGGATCATGAATTACATGTTGGTGATCATGTTCGTGTCATCAAAATGAATAGAGAGGGAGATATTGTTGAGATTTTAAAAAATCATATGATTATGGTATCTTTATCAGGATTAAATATTAAACTTCATGAAGATGAAGTGGTCTATTTACATCCTCCAACAAAAGTCAAAAAAGTGAAAAAGGCATCTGTTAAGAAATCTTCTGTCCAAAAAACGGGAACTTATGAACTCAATATTATTGGAAAAAGATATGAGGAAGCTATGGATATGGTAGATAAATTTTTAGATGATGCCATCGTTCTAGGTTATCCACATGTTCGTATTATTCATGGAATGGGAACAGGCGCACTTAGAAAAGGAATAAGAAAAATTTTAGAAAAGAACAAAAATGTAGTCTCTTATCGTGACGGAGGACCTAATGAAGGCGGATTAGGTGCGACACTTGTTTATTTTGAATAATGAATACATTGATAAAAAATAAACTCTCTTTATTGCCATCTTCGCCTGGATGCTATCTTATGAAAAATAAAGAGGGTAAAGTTATATATGTTGGAAAAGCAAAAAAACTAAAAAATCGTGTTCATTCTTATTTTGTGGGGGCTCATAATTATAAAACAACAAAACTTGTGAGTGAGATAGAGGATTTTGATTATATTGTCACTGATAGCGAAAAAGAAGCACTGCTTTTAGAAATTAATCTTATTAAGGATTATGCACCACAATACAATATTATGTTTATGGATAATACGTATTATCCATATATTCAAATGACAAATGAAAAACATCCTCGCTTACGTATCGTGCGTAATGCTAAAGAAAAAAAGGCTAAGCATTTTGGTCCGTTTCCAGATGCAACAGCGGCTAGAGAAACCTTTAAATTGTTAAATCGTCTTTATCCTTTAAGAAAATGCAATCACATTCCTAAAAAACCATGTTTATACTATTCTTTAGGACAGTGTCTGGCTCCATGTATTCAGGATGTTGATGAAAATATATATGTTGATATCAAAAAATCCATTACGAAACTATTGAATGGTGATATTAAAGAAAAGGTTAATGAACTTACAGACAAAATGAGTAAAGCGAGTGAGGAATTGAATTTTGAACAGGCCAAAGAATATAGAGATCTGATTTCTCATATTCGTTATGTGACTGCTAAACAGCATGTCCAGTTTAATGATCAGATCGATCGAGATATTTTAGGTTATTATATAGATCATGGTTATTTAAGTATTCAATTGTTTTTTATGCGTCATGGAAAATTATTATCTCGTGATTTGAATTTAATTCCAATTGAAGATAATGTTCAAGATAGTTTACAGCAATTTATGGTCACTTTTTATCAAAACAATACGTTACCTAAAGAAATTCTAGTGCCACAGGATATGGATGTTGATTTGCTTGTGGAAATTCTTGACTGTAAAATATTAAAACCACAAAAAGGAAATAAAGCATCACTTGTTCAAATGGCTATTGAAAATGCGAAAGAATCTTTAGAAAAAAAGTTTCAGCTTATGGAAAAAAACGAAGCAGCAACTATCGGTGCCATTCAGCAATTGGGAGAAATTTTGCATATTCAGCCACCACATATTATAGAATTGTTTGACAATTCTAATATACAGGGGGCTTATGCTGTGGCGGGAATGGTTTGCTTTAAAGATGGTGTGCCTTCTAAAAAGGACTATCGCAAATTTAAAATCAAAACTGTTGAAGGGCCTGATGATTATGGTAGTATGCGAGAAGTTATTTATCGTCGCTATTATCGTGTTTTAATGGAAAAGCTAACACCACCTGATATGATTATAGTGGATGGGGGATTGGGACAAATTCATGCGGCACAGGAAGTTATTGATTCTTTAGGAATGAATATTCCAGTGTGTGGACTCGCCAAAGATGATAAGCATTCAACAGCTATGCTTTTAGACACAGAAGGCAAGCCTGTTTCTATTCATCCAAAAAGTGAATTGTTTTTTCTCTTAACACGTATGCAAGATGAGGTCCATCGTTATGCTATTAGTTTCCATAAAAATGTACGTTCTAAGTCTTTATTTTCATCAACTTTAGATCAAATTGAAGGAATTGGTCCAAAAAGAAAAAAACAATTATTACAACATTTTAAAAGTGTTAAAAGAATGAAGGAGGCATCTTTGGAAGAACTTATGGAAGTTGTTCCAGAAAAAGTTGCAAAAGATCTTTATGAATCTTTGCATACAAATGAGCACAGCTCATGATATTCTCTCATATATTAATTTGGGAGGGTTACCATGCATTCCTTATTAACAAAACGTGAGAAAGAGATATTTACCCTTTTGGTAAAATCTTATACAACAAAAGAAATTGCACAACAATTATATATCAGTGAAAAGACAGTCCGTAATCATATTTCTAATGTGATTCAAAAGCTTGGTGTTGAATCTCGTATTCAAGCTGTCTTGGAACTTGTGAAGATGAAAGAGATTGATTTGTAGAAATCAATTTCTTTTCTTTAAAAATAAGACAATATGTATTATAATAACCAAGAAAGGGTGATGAGATGAAATTAAAGATTTGGCATTTATTTCTGGTGATTACCATTTTATTTAGTTGCTCTTTTTATATTGTTAATCTCCATTTTGATAAATTTTATAGAGTCAATGGTATTAACAATGATAATCGTTTTTTTATTGAAAAGTATTTAAGTAGTGAGGAACAAGAATATTTAATAGATAATCAGATATCGATTGATTTATTTATTGATTATATTGAGTATGATGATTTTCAATTAGTTAATTATCAATATTATAATTTATTAAAGGAAACAAATCGTTATCAGAAAGTTGAAGATATATTGGAAACCGGAAATTCATTAGCTACACGTTTGGAATATTTATATCGCCAGCAGGCATATAGTCAGGCTGAAATATTGGTACATAATGGATTGGAACTGGCTTTTTTAAATACTGAGAATTTTAATTTTGATTACATCAACATCTATACATTAGTGAAAAAATTATATGATGAAAATGATTATTCATATATTCAAGATAGTGAAAAGTATATTTTGAATTTACAGGATATGGGGTATGATTCTCTAAAGGATATTGAGAATATTATGACTATGTTAACACAGGCATATGATCAGTCATCATTAGATCATTTATTGTCGGCGACTTTACCGGCGGATACTCATATTGTTTTTGATCCATATGAATTAGATACATTAGTTAATGAGCAGAATTATATAGGTGAATATGAACCAGATGACTTGTTATTGGTACAAGATATTCCAAGAGTGAGATATACAATGTATTTACAAAAAGATGCATATAATGCGTTGTTGAAGATGTATGCGGATTTAAGTCAGGAATATAAAGGTTTTTTACTAAGAAGTGCCTATCAGTCAGCACAAATGTTATCAGATGATGAAGTGGGATATAATGAAGCACAACTTGGTTTGACTATTGAAGTGACACAATCTGAATTGTCATACCAAGATTTTGCAAAGACAGAGATGTCCAAATGGTTAGAAGAACATGCTCATGAGTATGGCTTTATTTTAAGGTATCCACAACGTAAAGGATCTATTACAAATCATGCTTATGATGCTCATATCTATAGATATGTTGGGAAATCTTTGGCACAGTCTTTATATGAATCTAATTTAACATTAGAAGAATATCAATTACAGAATAAGGGAGAATAATTATGAATAATCCAATTGGAATCTTTGATTCAGGAGTAGGGGGATTAACTGTTCTTGACTATATGCGAGAACAATTTCCTCATGAAAATATGATTTATATTGGGGATAATGCACATTGTCCTTATGGAGATAAAACGAAAGAACAGCTTTTATCATATACGCGTAAAATTTGTGAGTATTTTATTGCTCAAAAAGTGAAAATGATTGTTTTGGCCTGTAATACAACAAGTGCAAATGTACTAGATGAGTTACAGAAATTATATCCACAAACTCCTATTGTTGGTGTTATTCATTCTACTATTCATGAGTTTCTGGCACGTCATCATCAGAACGTTTTGGTGATTGCCACAACAGCAACAATCCAATCACATAAATATAGAGATCTGATTTTAGAATATGATTCTCAGGTTCAAGTTCATGAGCTGGCAACACCTAAACTTGTCCCCATTATAGAATCAGGGGCTTATAAACAGGGGGTTCAGTCACTTTTATCTGAATATTTATCTCCATATAGACAAAAGATAGATGCTTTAATTTTGGGGTGTACACATTATCCAATTTTGTTAGAACAAATTCAAGAAGTGATTCCTGATATTGATTATATTTCTAGTAGTGCTTCTATTTGTCAGGAAGTTGCCTCATATCTTAAAAACCATCAATTACAGAATCAATCTCTGGATGCTGGAAGTATCCACATTTATACAACTGGAAATGTCGATTCTTTTGTTCAATCTTCAATAGGTTTTTTTGAGTATCAGCACTTAAAAGCCAAACATCTTGATTTAAAAAAAGGTTCATTATGAATCTTTTTTTCATATTTTCGATTTTTTTACATATGTTATGATGAGGTGGCAACATGAATAAGAAAATAATCATGATCGCGATAGTCATAGCATGTTTAACATATGCTTCGTTTCTTTATTTAAAAAAGGATGATGATCAGCAGGTTGAAGAAACAAATATAGAAACCATTATTTATAAAGATGAAGAAGGAGATTTGATTCCTGTTAATGTGAATGTTCATAATCAAATGGAAATGGAAACTGATATAAGAAATAAACTGGATTTAATGAAATCTTCTCAAATGGAGTCCTATGGTTTATATCCGCTTTTTGATTCTCGATTAGAAATACAGTCTTTAGAATTGGAAGATGGTGTTTTATCAGTTAGTTTTAATGATTACTTATATTCCAATCAAGATGCACTTGATATTTTAGAGGCATTAACTTATGTTTTCACTGATTATGATGATGTACAGCAATTAAAATTACAAATAGATGGTCAAAATATAACTTACTTACCTAATAGTATAATACCTTTAAATCAATTAACAAAAAATCTTGGTTTAAACAATTTTGAAGAGGCTTCATTTCTCTTACATCAGAGTATACCCGTTATGATTTATCGTGAAAAAAATATCCATGATTATCTATACTATGTTCCCACGACTTTAAGAATTAATGAGAATGATTCATTAGAAGATCAAGTTCAAACAATCTTGAATCATTTGAATAGCCAAATCAATTTGTTAAGTGTATCGCAGGAAGATAATGTTTTAAATATTGAACTTGATTCTAATATCTTATTGGATAATGAGACTATTGATCATACTTTAGAAGAACTGATTGTTTTATCTTTAACCTCATTAGAGGGTGTTGAGGATGTACAAATTCTTATTAATGGAGAAAATGTAAGAAATCAGGAAACTTCACAAATTTTTTATAACTATATCAAAATGTAGAAGTTTTTGATATAATAATCTTTA